>JAFOCY010000073.1 GCA_017380995.1 Oscillibacter sp.
ACCCTCCCAGTTGTAAACAAGCATTGCTAGACGTGTTGTAGCATTCTCGCGGCTCGCTACAGTGAAGTTGAAACCTTTTTCAGAGTTGATCTGCTCGATAGCAGTAAGGTCGTAGTGAAGAGGGTTACCCATCTCCTTAAGAAGGTCAGAGTATGAGTACTCCTTAAGTATGTTGTCATACTCACGTACATAGTTACATGCGAAGTATGCCTCGGAGATGTCGTTAGTGCCGTAGTTAGGGTTCTTGATGTTGAATGTAACAGAGTATGGGTCATCGCTCTCAACAGGGGTGATGATAACCTCTGGCTTAGCCAATGTAACCTCTGGCAATGTAAATGTAGCGGTGTTGAAGCTCTGGAGCTTACCCTCGTTGTCGCCAATACCTGCTACGAATACGCGGAACTGCTGACCTGCTAGACCCTTGGTATCAACGAACCAATCTGAAAGCCACAACTCGCAAACGCGGTCTGCTGTTGTCTCGGTACCGAATGTCATAAGTGCGAAGTATGAGCCAGTAAACCAGCGCATATAATCCTCGTTACCATCGAGCAATGGCAAAACATTTACCTGGTACTCGCTCTCGGTACAAATAAAGATGTTGTAGAGAAGAACCTCCTCGTCAGCAGTGAATGTCAAACAAGCGTTGATAGGGGTCTTTTCAGTAATCTTGATATCAACATTTGCATCCATGATCTCTGGCTCGATAGTATTCACCTGAAGCTTCTCGTAGTAACCTGTCCAGTACTTCTCGCTATCATACTCCTCTGAACCAACCTCACTTGCCCAGCGAACGAAATCGAACCTCAGCCCGGAAAATCCCATCTTCGTGGTGGGCGTGTTCGTGGTGGTGACCATCGCGGTGCTCTACTGGTTCTTCGGAACGGAGCTTGGCAGCTCCCTGCGGGCCACCGGCTCCAACGCCAACATGGCCCGGGCCCAGGGCATCAACACCAACTTCACCAAGGTTTTGGGACTGATGCTGGCCAACGGCCTGGTGGCCCTGTCTTCCGCCCTGCTGGCCCAGTATCAGGGTTTTGCCGACGTGAATATGGGCCGCGGCGCCATCGTCATTGGCCTTGCCGCCGTCATCATCGGCCAGGTGGTCTTCGGGAGAGTGTTCCGCAACTTTGCCCTCAAGCTTTTGAGCGTGGTGCTGGGCTCCATCATCTATTTCGTGGTGTACCAGGTGGTCATCGCCCTGGGCATGAGCGGCGACGATATGAAGCTCATCACGGCATTGATCGTGGCGGTGTTCCTCACCATCCCCTACTGGAAAGCCAAGTATTTCTCCAAGCCCGTAAAGATCGGAGGCAGCCACCATGCTTGATGTAAACAATATCTACAAGACCTTTAACCCCGGTACCGTAAACCAGAAGACGGCCTTGAACGGCGTTTCCCTTCACCTGGCCCCCGGCGACTTTGTCACCGTCATCGGCGGCAACGGCGCGGGCAAGTCCACGCTCCTCAACGCCGTGGCCGGCGTGTGGAAGGTGGACTCCGGCACCATCTCCATTGACGGTGTAGACCTGACCCATATGCCCGAGCACAAGCGGGCAAGATACATCGGCCGCGTGTTCCAGGACCCCATGATGGGCACCGCCGCCACCATGCAGATCGAGGAGAATCTGGCCCTGGCCGCCCGCCGTGGCAAGGCCCGGACCCTCCGCCCCGGCATCACCAAGGCGGACCGGGAGGAGTATATCGAGCGGCTGAAGATCCTGGACCTGGGCCTTGAAAACCGGCTGACCAGCAAGGTGGGTCTCCTCTCCGGCGGCCAGCGCCAGGCCCTGACGCTGCTGATGGCCTCCCTCCGCAAACCCAAGCTCTTGCTGCTGGACGAGCATACCGCGGCCCTGGACCCCAAGACTGCCGCCAAGGTGCTGGACGCCACGGAGAAGATCGTCACCCGTGATAACCTGACTACCCTCATGATCACCCACAACATGAAAGACGCCATCCAGCATGGAAACCGCCTGATCATGATGTACAACGGCCACATCGTCATCGACGTTTCCGGCGAGGAAAAGAAAAAGCTGACGGTGCCCCAGCTGCTGGAGCTGTTCAGCAAGGTCAGCGGCAGCGACGAGGCCAGCGATAAGCTTTTGCTCTCGTAAAATTTCCCACAAGCCAAGAAAAGGAGTTGCCGTTTTCGGCAGCTCCTTTTATACTAAAACTTATTAAAACGGTTTAAAACCGTTTTATAGCGCGAAGCGCGTTAAGTTTTTATGAGACGCCGAATTGTGCCGTTGGCACAATTCGAGCGTGCACAGCACGCGAGATTCTTGATTAAACTTTTTAATCAAGAATCAGTATTATAATAGCCTACAAGAGATGATTCCACAGAAGGAGGACGCTATGTACCGCTATATCTTTTTTGACCTGGACGGCACCCTGACGGATTCCAAGGAGGGCGTGGTGCGCAGCGCCCGCTACGCCATTGAAAAAATGGGCTTTCCCCAGCCGGACGATGACACCATGCGCCTTTTCGTAGGGCCGCCCCTGACGGATTCCTTCATGGAGTTCTGCGGCATGACGGCGGCCCAGGCTGAGGAGGCGGTGGAGGTCTACCGGGAGCGGTATGTGCCCATCGGCATCTACGAAAACGAAGCGGCTCCCGGTGCGGTGGAGCTTTTGAAGACGCTGAAAGCGCGGGGATATCAGACCGCCCTGGCCTCCTCCAAGCCGGAGGGGATGTGCCGCACGGTCTGCGACCACTTTGGCTTCACGCCCCACCTGGACGTGATCAGCGGGGCGACGCTCCACGGCGAGTGTACCAAGGCCGACGTGATCCGGTGGGCCATGGGCCGCCTGGACCTTGCCGCGGCGGACGCGGGCAGCATTTTGATGGTGGGGGACCGGAAGTTCGACGTTCTGGGAGCAGCGGAGTGCGGCATTGGTTGTGTGGGCCTGTCCCTCTTTGGCTACGCCGACCCCGGCGAGCTGGAGGAGGCCGGGGCCATTGCCATTGTGAAGGACCTCAAAGAGCTGGAGAACTATATTTTGAACCGTTTTCATAAGTTTTAGTATGAATCACAAAAAGGGGCGGCCAATGGCCGCCCCTTTTGCGCGATAGGATGGGGTTCTTTACTTTCTCTTTACACGAAAACGATTTTCACTGAATTTAAAGAAAAAAATGGAATAAATTCATGCAATTCACATCTGTTCAAACCACGCCCTTCTCCGCTATAATAAGCGTGGATAAAAGACATCAAAGACTCGGGAGGAACCACTATGCTGGATTTGAGAAAGACAAAAATCATCTGTACCCTTGGCCCCGCGGTGGACAGCGAGGAGAAAGTCCGCGCCCTTATCCGTGGCGGCATGAACGCCGCCCGCTTCAACTTTTCCCACGGCAGCCACCCCGAGCACCTGGAGCGGCTGAACCGACTCAAGGCGGTGCGGGACGCTATGGGCCGCCCCGTTGCCACGATTCTGGATACCAAAGGCCCTGAGATCCGCATCAAGAGCTTCGGGGAAAAGTCCGTTACCCTGAACGCCGGGGACTCCTTTACCCTCACCACCGATGAGGTGGTGGGTGATAACACCCGCGTCTCCGTGACCTACGCCAAGCTTCACGAAGAACTCTCCCCCGGCCAGGAGATCCTCATTGACGACGGCCTCATCGCCATCCGGGTAAAGGAGATCGTAGGCCATGAGATCCGCTGCACCGTGGAAAACGGCGGCAGCCTTTCCAATAACAAGTCCCTCAATATCCCCGGCGTCCACATCCACCTGCCCGCCCTGACGGAAAAGGATGTGGCCGATATCCGCTTTGGCGTGGAGAACGACTTTGACTATATCGCCGCCTCCTTCGTCCGCCGCGCCGCCGATGTGGAGGCTGTGCGGGAGGTCCTGCGTGAGTGCGGCGGCAGCAATGTGAAGATCATTGCCAAGATCGAGAACCAGGAGGGCGTGGACAACCTGGATGAGATCCTCGCCGCCGCCGACGGCATCATGGTGGCCCGGGGCGACCTGGGCGTGGAGATCTCCGCCGCCCGGGTGCCGGTCCTTCAGAAGCAGATGATCCGCAAGGGAATGCAGGCAGGAAAGCCTGTCATCACGGCTACCCAGATGCTGGATTCCATGATGCGCAACCCCCGTCCCACCCGGGCAGAAGTATCTGACGTTGCCAACGCTGTCTTTGACGGCACCAGCTGTGTCATGCTCTCCGGCGAGACTGCCGGCGGCAAATACCCCGTGGAGGCCCTCAGCGCCATGGTGGGCATCGTCACGGAGGCGGAGCAGTCCATCCACTACTGGAACCGCTTTATGCGCCGCCAGATCGTCTCCGCCTCCAATATCAACGACGCCATCACCCACACCTGCTGCCTCACCGCCAAGGACCTGGACGCCGTTGCGATCCTGGCAGCCACGGACTCCGGCCACACCGCCCGGATGATCTCCCGCTTCCGTCCCGCCTGTCCTGTGGCGGCTCTCACCACCCGGGAGAAGGTCCGCCGCCAGCTTTCCATCTGCTGGGGCGTGATCCCCTTCCTCACCGGGGAGGTGAACTCCACGGACCGTATTTTCTCTCTGGCAACAGAGGTGGCCCGGAAGGAGGGGCTGGTGAACATCGGTGATACCGTGGTCATCACCGCCGGTATCCCTCTGGGAAGAAGCGGGTCCACCAACCTTCTCAAGGCTGCTGTTATCGAAGAAGATGTGTAAATACAAAAATGCCGCGACATTTGTCGCGGCATTTTTGGTGGACATGAAGGGGATCGAACCCTCGACCTTACGGATGCGAACCGTACGCTCTCCCAGCTGAGCTACACGCCCGTATTCACTTTGCACAATAACAAATAAATTATAGCACAAATTTCCCCCTTGTAAAGTGGGATTTTTTCCGAAGGTAAAAATTTTTGTTGCCAAACGGGAAATAGTATAGTAAAATAATCAGGCAATCCTCCGCGTGCAGCTGCGGAGCCGGTCTCGCGCAATGGAACCCCGTGAATCATGTCAGGCGGGGAACCGAGCAGCATTAAGCGGGATGTTCTATGTGACGCGAGGGCGCCGGTTCCGCAGCTGCATACGGAGGATGTATTTTATTCTGGAAGGGAGGACGGCCCATGTATCAGGCCCTGTACCGCAAGTGGCGGCCCCGGACCTTTGCCGATGTCATCGGCCAGAGCCACATCACCGACACCCTGCAAAAGCAGGTGGCCGAAGGCCGCACCTCCCACGCCTACCTCTTCACCGGTACCCGGGGCACCGGCAAGACCACCTGTGCCAAGATTTTGGCCAAGGCTGTCAACTGCGAGCACCCCGTAAACGGCGACCCCTGCTGCAAGTGCCCTTCCTGCCTTGGCATCGAAAGCGGCACGCTGCTGGACGTTTTGGAGCTGGACGCCGCCTCCAACAACGGCGTGGACCAGGTCCGCGCCCTGCGGGATGAGGCGGTCTACGCCCCCGCCAACGTGAAGATGCGGGTATATATCGTGGACGAGGTCCATATGCTCTCCATTGCAGCCTTCAACGCGCTGCTGAAAATTTTGGAAGAGCCTCCCGCCCACCTGATGTTCATTCTGGCCACCACGGAGCTGCACAAGGTCCCGGCCACCATCCTCTCCCGCTGCCAGCGCTTTTCCTTTAAGCGCATCCAGCCCCGGGATATCCAGTCCCGACTGAGCCATGTTGCCTTCCAGGAGGGTATCGACCTGAAAGCTGACGGCGCGGAGCTTTTGAGCCGCCTTTCCGACGGGGCCCTGCGTGACGCCCTTTCCCTGCTGGACCAGTGCGCCGCTTCCGGCGGGACCATCGACGCCGCCGCCGTGCTGGACACCCTGGGCCTTGCGGGCAACCTGCAGACGGCCAGGATGATGGAGCATATTTTAAACCGCGATGTCCAGTCCGCCCTGCTGCTTTTGGACCAGCTTTACGCCGGAGGCAAGGACGTGGGCGCCATTCTCTCCGAGCTTTCCACCCTCACCCGGGACCTGCTGCTGCGCCGCACCGCTCCCGAAGGAGGCGCGGCCCTGCTTTCCGGCGGCTATGATGCCGCCACGCTGGACCGCCTGGGGAAGGATGTTTCCTACAACCGCTTTTTGTACCTGACGGCCACCCTTCAGAAAACCGCCGCGGACCTTTATTTCAGCGCTAACCGCCGCACCGACGCCGAGCTTTGCCTCCTGCGCCTTTGCGACGAGAGCCTTTCCGGGGACCTGACAGCCCTAAGCGCCCGGATCCAGCGCCTGGAAGAGGGCGCAGCCCGGGGGAGCGTGATCCGCACTGCGGTGGAGGAGTCCGCACCCCAAAGAAGCGCTCCGCAAAAGCGGTCCGAGTCCCGTCCCCAGTCGAAAAACGATCCTGACCTCTGGGACCGTCCGCCCCTGCCGGCCGAGCCGCCTATGATGGACGAGCCCGGCGAGCGCTTCTTCGATATCCCCGAGGAGCCCCCTGTAACGAGCGCGCCCCGGCGGGAAATGCCCCCTGTGAAGGAGACGGCAGTTCGCTCCGACCTCCAGGAAGCGGAACGTCCTGCCTTCCGCCCTGCCATGGCCGCTGTACCTTCCGTCCCTGCCCAGAGCGCGTCCGCCCCTGAGGGGACCGGCCTCACCGGAAACTGGTGGCGGGCCCTGGCGGAAAGCTGCAAGGGCAGGCTCAGCCCTATGTACCGGGTATTTTTGGATAAATGCGCCGGCGCACTGGAAGGGGAGCAGGTCATCGTCTTCGCGCCGGATGAGATCACCCTCAGCCGCATCGACAATGACCGCGTCCGCGGCATTTTGAGCGAGGAAGTGGCCCGGGCCGCGGGACATCCGATGCCCCTGCACCTAAGAGTGGGAGAGCCGCCGAAGAAGGACCCCAAGGAAAATTTGCAAAACCTGCTGGCCTTTGCCAGTAAGCATGAAAATATTGAGATCAAATAACAAAAGGAGAATGTGAGTATGGGATACAGTGCACGCCGCGGATTCACCAGCGGCAGTATGAAGCCTACCGGCGCAGCCCGTCAGGCTGAGATGCAGCAGCGCATCGCTGAGATGCAGGAGCAGATGAACAGCACCCAGGAGGCCATTGAGGCCCAGGAGTTCACCGCCAGCGTGGGCGGCGGCGTAGTGGAGGCCAAGGTCAACGGCAAGAAGGAAGTCCTCTCCATCAACATCAAGCCCGAGGCCGTGGACCCCGAGGACGTGGAGATGCTGCAGGACCTGGTGGTCTCTGCCGTGAACGAGGCACTGCGCCAGGCCGGCGAGGCCATGGAGCAGGGCATGAACAAGGTGACCAACGGACTGAACCTGGGCGTCTTCGGCTTCTGATCGCCGCAAAACGAACGACCGTGAACAGGCACCGCTTCCCCTTTCGGGAGGCGGTGCCTGTTGCCGTCATACAACGCTTTTGACATCATACAAATTTAATACTTTTTTGGCGAGGAAGGTCCTTAAAAATGAAAAAATCCGCGGTTTTTCACACAAAATTTCGGATAGCTCTTGCGTTTTCTGCCCTGAAGTGCTAAAGTATGGAGCATTGCTGACGATTTTGTCAGAGCCATACCCAAGTTCAGGAGGAAAAGAATTATGGAATCCAACAAGCGGAGCAACTTCAGCGGCTCCATCGGTTTTGTCCTGGCGGCAGCGGGCAGCGCTGTGGGCCTGGGCAATATCTGGCGCTTCCCCTACCTTGCTGCCAAGGACGGCGGCGGACTGTTCCTGGTGACCTACGTGGTCCTGGCCCTCACCTTCGGCTTCACCCTGCTGACCACGGAGATCGCCATTGGCCGCAAGACCGCCCAGAGCCCCCTCACCGCCTACGAAAAGCTCCACAAGGGCTGGGGCTGGATCGGCGTGCTGGCCTGTGCCATCCCCGTCATCATTCTGCCCTACTATTCCGCCATCGGCGGCTGGATCCTGAAGTACCTGGCGGCCTTTATCACCGATGCCGCCGCCACCACGGCTGACGGCTACTTCACCGGCTTCATCACCTCCCAGTGGAGTCCCATCCTCTGGTTTATGGTGTTCCTGCTGGCCAACACCGTTATCGTCTACAAGGGCGTCAACAGCGGCATCGAGCGGCTGAGCAAGATCCTCATGCCCATTTTGCTGGTGCTGATCCTGGGCATCGCCGGTTTCTCTCTGACCCTGAGCCACACCGACGCCTCCGGCGTCACCCGCACCGGCCTTCAGGGTCTGGCCATTTACGTGATCCCCAACCTGGAGGGCGTCACCTTCGGTAAGTTCATCTCCATCCTGATGGACGCCATGGGCCAGCTGTTCTATTCCATCTCTGTTGCCATGGGCATTATGATCGCCTACGGCTCCTACGTGAAGAAGGAGACCAACCTTGTCAAGTCCGTCAACCAGATCGAGATCTTCGACACCCTGGTCGCCTTCCTGGCAGGCATGATGATCATTCCCGCCGTGTACACCTTCATGGGTACCGAGGGCATGGCCGCCGGCCCCAGCCTGATGTTCGTGTCTTTGCCCAAGGTCTTTGCCGCCATGGGCGGCATCGGCACCGTGGTGGGTATCGCCTTCTTTGTGATGGTGGCCTTTGCGGCCCTGACCTCCTCCATGTCTTTGATGGAGGCCGTGGTTTCCAGCGTGATGGATAAGCTGCACCTGGAGCGCAAGGCTGCGGTGCTCGCTGTCGCCGCACTGACGGGTGTGCTGGGCATCATCGTGTGCCTGGGCTACAATGTGCTCTACTTCGAGCTGACCCTGCCCAACGGCTCTGTGGGTCAGATCCTGGACGTGATGGACTATGTGTCCAACTATGTGTTCATGCCCGTGGTGGCCATCGCCACCTGCATCCTGGTGGGCTGGGTCATCAAGCCCAAGGCCATCATCGAGGAGGTCACTCTGGGGGGCGTGAAGTTTGGCCGCGAGAAGCTCTATGTGGTGATGGTGAAGTTCGTCACCCCTGTGATGCTGGCAATGCTGCTGCTCCAGTCCCTGGGACTCTTTATGTAAGTGCATACGGCACCGCCGCCCCGGAAGGGGCGGCGGTTTTTTCGCGCCGCCGGGCGCTGCTGTGGTGCGGCTTGGGACGGGTTGGACCGCCCCGCAGGCGGAGCCTGCGGACAAAAAAGCCCCCGGACTTGCGTCCGGGGGCAACCGCGTGATTTTTGGAAAATTACTCAGCCTTGGGGCCGGCGGCGACGACTTCCTCGCTCATGTGGGTGTACTTCTTGAAGTTCTCCACAAAGCTCTTGGCCAGTTCCTTGGCCTTGGCCTCGTAAGCGGCCTGATCTTCCCAGGTGTTGGCGGGGATCAGCAGCTCGGCGGGAACGCCCTCGCAGGTGGTGGGCACGGCCACGCCGAAGTAGGGGTCGGTGACGAACTCGGCCTTCTCCAGCTCGCCGGAGAGGGCGGCGGTGACCATGGCGCGGGTGTAGGAGAGCTTGGTGCGCTTGCCGGTGCCGTTCCAGCCGGTGTTCACCAGATACACGTTGGCGCCGGACTTCTCGATCTTCTCGGAGAGCATCTGGGCGTAGACGGAGGGGTCCAGGGGCAGGAAGGGCTCGCCAAAGCAGGTGGAGAAGGTGGGCACGGGAGAGGTGATGCCGATCTCGGTGCCGGCCAGCTTGGAGGTGAAGCCGGAGACGAAATAGTACATGGCCTGGTTCTTATCCAGCTTGGAGATGGGAGGCAGAACGCCGTAAGCGTCGGCAGTCAGGAAGATGACGGTCTTGGGGGTGCCGCCAACGCCGTCCAGCTTGGCGTTGTTGATGTACTCGATGGGGTAGCCCACGCGGGAGTTCTCGGCGAGGGAAGCGTCGTCAAAGTCGAACTCACGGGTCTCGTCGTCCATCACCACGTTCTCAACGAGAGCGCCGAACTTGATGGCGTTGTAGATGTCGGGCTCCTTCTCGGCCGAGAGGTTGATGCACTTGGCGTAGCAGCCGCCCTCGAAGTTAAAGACGGAGTCATCGGCCCAGCCGTGCTCGTCGTCGCCGATGAGCTGGCGGTTGGGGTCGGCGGAGAGGGTGGTCTTGCCGGTGCCGGAGAGGCCGAAGAACACGGCGGAGTCGCCCGCGGCGCCGATGTTGGCGGAGCAGTGCATGGGGAACACGCCCATCTTGGGCAGGATGTAGTTCATGACGGAGAAGACGGACTTCTTGATCTCGCCTGCGTACTGGCTGCCGGCGATGATGACCATCTTTTCCTCATAGTTCACCAGGATAGCGGCCTCGGAGCGGGTGCCGTCGATCTCGGGGATGCACTTGAAGCCGGGGGCGGCGATGATGGTAAAGTCAGCGGTGAAGCTTGCCAGCTGCTCGGCGGTGGGACGGCGGAGGAGCTGGTGGATGAAGAGGTTCTGGGAAGCCAGCTCGTTGACGATGCGGAAGCCCTTGGTGTACTTGGGGTCCGCGCCGGCAAAGCCGTCGAAAATGAAGACTTCCTTGTTCTGGAGGTAGGCCACCACCTTGTTGTAAATGGCGTCGTACTTGGCCTTGTCGATGGGGCGGTTCACCTTGCCCCAGGCGATCTCGTCATGAACGGCGGGGGTGTCCACGATAAACTTGTCGTTGGCGCTGCGGCCGGTGTACTTGCCGGTCTTCACCACCAGGGCGCCGGTATTGGAGAGCTTACCCTCGCCGCGGCGCAGAGCGTGCTCGGTGAGCTCGGCGGGAGTGAGGTTGCGGTAAACTGCAGAGGCATTGATGATGCCCAGAGCTTCCAGACCGTAGGTTTCCATAGTGTTGTCCTCCTTGAAAAAAGTGGGGCAGGGCATGGCACTGCCCGGGATTTCTTGGGTATTATCTTAGCTTATTTGGGAGCAAAAGGCAATAGGGCAATGTGCTGATAATGGGGTCAGTCCGCCTCCCGGGCGGCGCGGACGTCTTCTTGGGTCAGGAGCATCAGGTCCTCCTTTGTCACCGTCTCCAGTCCCGCCAGGCGGTTGGACTGCTGGATGAGCACCTTTTCAAAGAGGTTGCGCACGCCACGGGCGTTGCCGAAGGTCTCGGGGTGGGTATTTTCCTCGGCGATGAACTGCCGCACCGCCTCCTCTGCCTCCGGAGCCAGGGTGTATTGGCCCTTTTCGCAGCGCATACGGAAAATGCCCATCATTTCATCCAGAGAGTAGTCCTCAAACTCCAAAAAGCGGTTGAACCGGGACTCCAGTCCGGGATTGGAGCGGATGAAATCCCTCATCAGCTCCGTATAGCCCGCCACGATCACCACCAGGTCGTCCCGGTGGTCCTCCATGGCCTTGAGGACGGTGTCAATGGCCTCCTGGCCGAAGTCGTTGTCCCCGCCGCCGTTCAGGGCGTAGGCCTCGTCGATGAACAGGACGCCCCCCAGGGCCTTGTCGATGACCTTTCTGGTCTTGAGGGCCGTCTGGCCCACATACCCGGCCACCAGGCCGCTGCGGTCCACCTCCACCAGCTGGCCGCGGGACAAAATGCCGAGGCTGTGGTAGATGCGGGCCATGATGCGGGCGACGGTGGTTTTGCCGGTGCCGGGATTGCCGGAGAAGACCATGTGGAGGGAGAGGTCCTGGGTAGGCAGGCCGTTTTCGGAGCGGAGCTTGTGGACCTTCACCAGGTTGATGAGGTTTTTCACCTCCTGCTTTACGGCGGAAAGGCCGATATAGGAATCCAGCTCCGCCACCAGGGCCTCGATCTTTTCGGGAGGGGGGACTTCTTCGCTCTCCGCCTTGGCAGCGGCAGGACCGGCGGCATTGGTTTTGGGAGGGGCGGCCCTTTCCGGCGCGGCGGGAGGGGCGTTTTCTCCGGCGGCGCTCCGGGGCTGGCCCCAGAAGTCGGTATTCATCCGCTCCAGGTTATGCTCCGCCATGGTGCGGATGACCTCCAGCTGCTGGAGGATGATCTCGTCTTTATTTTTGGACATGGACCTCATCCTTTCATTGGGACGTTTCGTTGGATTCAGCGGACCGTTTCGTAGGTATATCCGCTCTCTTGGGTGGGGAGCGCGGTCAGACCGGGGGTGGAGAGGAGGCGGCCGTCCTCCGTGACCAGCACCATGTCAAAGTCGTAAAGGCCGCTGCGCCAGAATTCCAGGGCCTTCTCCTCTCCCATGACAAAGAGGGCGGTGGAAAGGGCGTCGCAGACGGTGCCGTTTCCCGTCGCTCCCTCCAGGACCTGCCCCTCCCAGTCCATCACCACGGTGACGGAGAGAAGGCCGCTTTGGGCGGGATAGCCGGTGGAGGGGTCGAGAAGGTGGTGGTAGGTCACGCCGCCCTCTTCAAAGCAGCGCTCGTAGCCGCCGGAGGTGACGGCGTAGGCATTTTCCAGCTCCAAAACGGCGCAGAAGGCGGCGGTATTTTGGGGGTCCTTCACGCCGATGCGCCAGGGGGAGCCGTCCTCTTTGGCCCCCCAGACCAGGACGTTGCCTCCCAGGGACACATAGCCCCGCTCCGCGCCGGAATTCAGGAAGATGTCTCCCAGGCAGTCCGAAGCGTAACCCTTGGCGATGCCGCCCAGGTCCAGGTTCTGGCCGGGCTGCAGGGCGGCAAGATAGGTCTCCCCGTTTTGGCCCAGGGAGATGCTCCCGGCGGCGACCAGGGGAAGAAGAGTGTCCAGTTCTTCCTGGCTGGGGACGCGGAAGGCGCTTTCCGTAAAGCCCCAGGCGGAGGCCACGGGGGCAATGGTGACGTCAAAGGCGCCGCCGGTGGCTTCCGTGAGAGAACGGGCCGTTTCCAGCAGGGACCAGACGGGAAGGCTCACCTCCACCTCTTCGCCGCCGGCGGTATTGAGGGCGGAGACTTCACTTCCCTCCAGGGTGCGGGAGAGGCGG
>JAFOCY010000074.1 GCA_017380995.1 Oscillibacter sp.
AGGACCTTGGCCACCATCCCCCGAGTCATGGCCGCGTCGGGGCTGAAGGTCGTATCGGAAGTGCCGCCCTCATCGGACGCTTCCGGCGTGACGGCGGCCGTTCCCAGGTACACCACATCCCCTTCGGGAAGGGCATCCTTCTCCAGGCGTGATGCCTCCAGCAAAACGGGACGGGAGCTTTGCAGGGCCGCCGCAGGCTCTGTCAGGATCGACGCGGTCATGACCAGGGCCAGAGCCCCGCTGAACAATCGTCTTGCCGTAAATCCTCTCTTGCATTCCTTTTTCGTATGTACTTCAACCCCTGTTTTCCGGCGCGGGAACCCGCTGGTCCATATCTTACCAACGGAGTATATTTTAGAATATGTATCATTTTACCCCCTCCGGCAAATACCGTCAACAAAACCAGGGCTTGAAGCAAAAAATTCCTCCCAAACGGGAGGAATTTTTTTGCTTTAGATATCCTTCAGATGTTCCATATTCTTGCGGACGCCTTCGCAGCAAGCGTGGAACTTGGCCTTCTCCTCGTCAGTCAGGGGCAGCTCGATGACCTGCTCCACGCCGTTCTTGCCGATCAGGCAGGGAACGCCCACAAAGAGGCCTTCTTCGCCGTATTCGCCGCAAAGCTCCATGCTGGCGGGCATGATGGCCTTTTCATCGTGCAGGACGATATGAACCATCCGGGCAGCGGTGGTGCAGATGCCGTACTCCGTGCACTTCTTGCCGGTATAGGTGACCCAGCCTCCGCCGATGGACTCCTTCTGGAGGGCATCGCGGTCGAAGCGGAACTTCTCGTCGGTCTTGGCCCACTCGTCCAAGGGCATTCCCCGGAAGGACACACAGGACCAGGGGGCAAACTGCTGGGCGCCGTGCTCACCCATCATGTAGGCGGTGATGGACTTATGGTCGATGCCGGTCTGGCGGTTCAGGGCGCTGAGCAGACGGGAGGTATCCAGGCCGGTACCGGTGCCGAAGACCCGGCCTTTGGGCAGATCCAGATGCATCGCCAGCTCACGGGTCACGATATCGCAGGGATTGGTGATGTTGATGAGAACGCCGCTAAAGCCGCTCTCCTTGATCTTGTGGGCGTAGCCCCGGACAGCCTTGATGGTAAAATCCATCTCACTCAGGCGGTCGTGGGTCTCCAGCAGCTCGATTTTACCCACGCTGTTGACGATGACATCGCAGTCCCCAAGGTCTGCAAAGTCGCCGCCATTCACGCTGACACGGTGGGGCAGATACGCCACGGCGTCCCGCAGGTCCTGGACCTCGCTGGCCAGCTTCTGGGCATTGTGGTCCACCAGCACCAGCTCATCCGCGATGCCCTGGACGGCCAGAGAGTATGCAACGTGGGCGCCAACATGGCCAAGACCAATGATACCAACTTTTCTGGTTTTCATAGCAAATAGATCCTCCTAAAAGCGTGTTATTTTCTTATGATATCACATACCGAAATTGGGGAAAAGCACTACGGTGTATACCGTTGCCAGAATCATATACTCCACCAGGATGATGGCAAAGGCAGGCAGGGTGCGGAACATGACTTTGCTTTCGTTGCCCACTTCGCCCACGGTTGCACAGGCAGCCACAGTGTTGTTGGGGCAGATGAGGTTGCCCAGGGAGGCACCTGCGTTCTGGCCTGCAAAAACCGTGATGGGATTCATTCCCAGAGCAGTGGCTGCCTCAGTATGCATACCGGCAAACATAATGTTGGAGCCAAGACCGGTGCCGGTCATGAAGGAGCCCAGAGAGCCAATGAACACGGCAGCGGCAGGATAGAGCATGCCGGCAAGACCTGCGATGTCATTTGCGATGAGGCTCATCATGCCGGTAGATTCGGCCTGCATGATGTAGGAGAGGACCAGGAGGCTGCCCATGGTAATCAGAACAGGGACCACGCCCTTGGCAGTACCCTTGAAGATCTCAAACAGCTCCTTGCGCTTGACGCTGAGGGTCATGGCGCCAAGGACGCCGCAGATCAGGATCACAACGTCTACCCAAACAATGTAACCAAAGGTGCACATAAGAGCAAAGCCGTTTTCCACAAAAGCAGGAACACCGTAACGGACAGCAGGCAGCAGAACCAGCATATAGATATAGGGGGACATGGCGCGGAAAGCGCTGTACTTGGCCTTGCTGTTCTTGTCGATCTTATAAGTATATTCCTCGGGGGTCTTGATGGGGACAAACTTCACATAAGCAACGCTGAGCAGGATGGAGATCAGACCGGTACCCATGGAGGTGACCTCGGGGCCGACAAAGTTGCTCAGCAGGAACATGACGGTACCGGTGGTCACGCCGGCATAGCAGAGGTAGGGAACAATGCCCTTGAAGCCCTTGCGGCCAAAGGCAATCGCCACCATGATGAAGGGAATGATCATCGCGCCGAACATATGGATGCGGCCCACCATAGCAGAGTTCAGGGCATTGGTGGAGATACCGGCCTCCACCAGAGAAGCACCACCGTTGATGGTGGTCAGGCCCGCGCCGCCCCAGGAGCAGGGAGTCGCATCACCCAGCAGGGCCACGGCGATGGCGGTGATGGGATCAAAGCCCAGGGCCACCAGGAAGGGGGCGGCAATGGCGGCGGGAGCGCCGGCGCCGGCTGCGCCTTCCAGGAAGATAGGCACCATCATACCGATGACGATGAGCTGCACGCGGCGGTCCTGACCGCTGAGGCGGGCCACGGTGTTCTTCACATCCTCGATGGCGCCGGTGTACTTGAGGGTATTGAGGATGACGAATGCACCAAAGACCATCAGAACGATCTTAAAGCCTTCCTTGATGCCCTTCCAGAGCAGTGCATCAAGAACCACCACGTTTTCCTTGAAGGTCAGGCTGTTGATATTAAAGTAAGTAAAAGCCAGCAGCATCGTCCAAATCAGGGCAACAGGGGCGACCTTCATAGCCGGCTTCTTCAAAATCAGAATACCGACCAATACCAGGATGATAGGACTGATGGCCATGATAAAGTTGATGAATTCCATACTCTTTCCTCACTTTTCTTGATTTTGCGTTGATACAAAAAGAGAAGGTCCCCTCTGAAAGACGGGACCTTCTGCTTCGTGTAACATGATATTGTTATGCGAAGATCGGTTCAGCATCTTTCAGACGTTCTTTCTTCCCCAAAATCAGCAGGGCCAGCAGGCTGCGCAGTCG
>JAFOCY010000075.1 GCA_017380995.1 Oscillibacter sp.
GCGGACCAGGCGGTGAACGCCGTTCTCGCTCTTGAGCAGGCCATAGGCATTCTCACCCTCGATGGAGATGGCAGCGGACTTGATGCCGGCCTCATCGCCGTCTTCATAGTCCAGGGTCTTGCAGACAAAGCCGTGGCGCTCCGCCCAGCGGGTATACATACGGAAGAGCATCTGGGCCCAGTCCTGGGCCTCGGTGCCGCCGGCGCCGGCGTGGAGCTGAAGGATGACGTTGTTGTTGTCATACTCACCGGACAGGAGCGTGGTCATCCGGGTCTCCTCCACGTTCTTTTCCAGGGTCTCGTACTCCACCTTCAGCTCCTCCAGGATATCGGCGTCATCCTCCTCCTGGCCCATCTCGCAAAGGGTCACCAGGTCCTCCCAGGCAGAAAAGAGCTTTTCATGCCGGGCGATCTTGTTCTGCAGCTGCTTGAGGCGCATCTGCACCTTCTGGGAACGCTGAAGATCGTTCCAGAAGCCGTCCATGGCGGTCTCGGCCTCCAGGCGGGAAGCCTCCTGCTTGGCGGCTTCAATGTCCAGTGCGGCGGAGAGCTTCGTAAGCTCGGGCTCCATGTCACGCAGTTTCTGCTTGTAAACGTCGTATTCGATCAAAGCCATGATGGTTTCTCCAATCACTCTTAAATTTCTTTAGCCTTAATATTATATAGAACCATACTGCTTTTGTAAAGAAAAACATCATTTTTTACTCATTTTTCTTGCTCAATTCGCAAGACTGCCCTTCTTTTTCCACCTTCCGGAGCAATAATACCCCACACTCAGGGCACAGCCTGCCACCCAGCCCACGGCATAGCCCCAGTACATATACTCCGGGCCGAAGGTGTTGGCCAGAAAATAAAGGGCCGGAACGCGGAGGACCAGCATGGTGGCGATGGTATTGATCATGGGGAAGAGACTGTCTCCCGCGCCCCGCAGGGAGGCGTTGAGCACATAGAAGGTGGTAAAGAGGATGTAGGGCGGCATCACGCAGTCCAGATACACCACCGTGGCATCCACCACCATCTGCTCCGGGGTAAAAACGGCGGCGCACACATCTCCCCACTTCAGCAGGATCACCGCGGAAATGGCCGTCCACACCGCGGACATGGCCACCGCCGCCCAGGTGCCCCGAACGGCCCGGTCCGCCTTCCCCGCGCCCATATTCTGCCCCACAAAGGCCGTCACGGCGCTGCAAAGGCTCTGCACCGGCAAAAAGGCCATAGAGTCCAGCTTGTTGCCCACATTGAAGCCCGCGCCGTAGGTCTCCGTGCCGAAAGAGTTGACCTTGGAGGTAACACACATCACGGCAATGGATACCAGTGACATCTGGAGACCTGTGGGCAGGCCGATCTCCACGATCTTGCGCAGGAGCTTGCCGTCCAGGCGGCCGTTGAAGGGGTGAATGGCGATCTCGGGGTATTTGCGGTTGATATAGGCCACACCAAAGAGCCAGGAAAAGGCCTGGGCCAGGATGGTGGCAAAAGCCACGCCGAACACGCCCATTTCAAACACCAGCACGAACACCAGGTCCAGCACAATGTTCATCACCGCGGCGATGGCCAGGAAGATAAGCGTAGTCTGGCTGTTTCCAAGGCCGTTCAAAATGCCGGCGTTAAAGTTATAGCCGATGGTGCCGATCAGGCCCACGCTGACCACCGCCAGATAGACCCAGGCCTCGTGGTAGGCGCTCTCATCCACCCGCAAAAGCCACAGCATGGGCTTTAGGAGCAGCAGGGCGATGACCGTTACCGGAATAACGCTGCGCATGAAGGCGGTATAGATGGTATCCACCGCCTTTTTCACCTCCTCGCCCTTCCCCGCGCCGTAATACTGGGCGATGATCACGGTACCGCCGGTAGAAAGGCCGATGAACAGGGCCTGGAACAGCGTCATGACGGGAAAACCCATGCCCACAGCGGCCAAAGCCGCGTCAGAGACATAGTTTCCCACCACCCAGCTATCCACCAGGTTATAAAACTGCTGTAAAAAGCTTCCTGCCAGCAGCGGCAGGGAAAAGGCCAGGATATGCTTTGTGGGAGAACCCACTGTCATATTCCGCCCGGAAGGATGAGCACTCATCTTGCACCTCGCAAATGGTTTTCTTTTATCCTACCATATTGTTTTTTCCCTTTCTACCGGATACAATAAGAAAAAACGAAAAAACGGAGGAAAATCCCTTATGCGTCTTGTATCCTGGAATGTCAACGGCCTGCGCGCCTGCCTTGGGAAAGGTTTTCTGGATTTCTGCGCCTTTGCCGGCGCGGATATGATCTGTCTGCAGGAGACGAAAATGCGCCCGGAGCAGGCGGATTTTGACCTTCCCGGTTACCACCGCTTCTGGAACAGCGCCGACAAGGCGGGCTATTCCGGCACCGCCATTTTTACAAAGGCCCAGCCTTTGAACGTTACCTATGACTTCGGTGACGACCTCCACCGCCACGAGGGCCGGGTCATCACCGCCGAGTACGAGGACTTTTATCTGGTGTGCTGCTACACTCCCAACTCCAAGGATCAGCTTGCCCGGCTGGATTACCGCATGGTGTGGGAGGACGATATCCGCTCCTATCTTTGCGAACTGGACCGGGTGAAGCCCGTCATCTACTGCGGCGATCTGAATGTTGCCCATGAGGAGATCGACATCAAAAACCCCAAGTCCAACCGCAAAAATCCCGGCTTTTCCGATGAGGAACGGGCCAAGATGACGGAGCTTCTCTCCAGCGGCTTTGCCGATACCTTCCGCCGCCTCCACCCGGATGCTGCGGGCTGCTACTCCTGGTGGAGCTACCGCTTCAATGCCCGGAAAAATAACGCCGGCTGGCGCATCGACTACTTCATCGTCTCCGAACGCCTGATGGAAAAAGTCACCAAGGCGGACATCTGGAACGAAGTGATGGGCAGCGACCACTGCCCTGTGGTTCTGGACCTGGCGGACTAAGCGCGGCAGGCGCTGACAATCCCTCCGTCATTTGCTTCGCAAATGCCACCCCCCTTTGCACAAGGGAGGCTATAAAAAACGGGCACCCTTTCGGGTGCCCGTTGAAAATTTTTGTTTACTTTTCCTCGTCGGTGACGATGAGGCCGTAGCCGCCGTTTTTGCGCTGATAGACGATGCACAGGCTCTCATTCTCACTGTCGCGATAGACGAAGAAGCTGTGACCCAGCAGATTCATCTGCAAAATGGCCTCCTCGGCGCTCATGGGCTTGACCGAGAAGCGCTTGGTGCGCACGATGTTGAACTCCTTCTCCTCGGCGATCTCGAAATCGTCGGCAGGAGCGCTGGCAGGGAAGCCCTCAGAGCGCAGGCGCTTGGAAAGGCGGGTCTTGTTCTTCAGGATCTGGCGCTCGATGTAGCCAACGGCCGCATCGATGGCGCCCCGCATATCGCCGTCAGGAGCCTCAGTCTGGGCGCGCAGCAGGGGACCGGCGCCGCGGATGGTGATCTCTACCGTGCACAGGTGATCTTTCTCCACAGAGAAGGTCACGGATGCGCTGGTGTCCTCTTCACGGAAATACCGGTCAAGCTTGGAGATCTTCTTCTCCGCGTAGTCCTTGATGGAATCGTTCAGAGTGACTTTCTTGCAGGTGTAGGTATACTTCATAGAGATCGCTCCTTTCGTGTGGGAGGGGCTTTCCCC
>JAFOCY010000076.1 GCA_017380995.1 Oscillibacter sp.
AAGGGCCTGGGCATAGGGGTCGATATAAACGGGGGCGGGTTCCTCCGCAGCCGCGCTCTCAGACGCCGCCGGTTGCTGCTCCACCGGTTTTTCTTCCACCGGTACCGTCTCGATGGTCTCCAGATCCGGCAGCTGCACCAGTTCCTCCGCTTCCTGGTAGACCTTTTCGCCCTCCCGGTACTGAAGCTGCCGGTAGCCCATCCCTGCAAGGCTCCCTAAAAGCACCAAAGTCAGCACAGCGGTCAGGACCCGCCGGCCCATGGGTGTTTTCATCACACGCCGTCCTTCCGTCTTCTTCATCATGATTCCCCCTTTTGCGCTCTATTATAACCCGCCGCCCCGGCAAACGCAAGTCATACTAAAGCTTATGAAAACGGTTTAAAACCGTTTTATAGCGCAAAGCGCGTTCAGTTTTTATGAGACGCCGAATTGTGCCGCCGGCACAATTCGAGCGTTCACAGCACGCGAGATTCTTGATGAAACTTTTCATCAAGAATCAGTATAAGAACCCTTCCGGCGGCGCATTTCTCCTCCAAATCCGCATCCTGTTTCCGACATTTTTTCTGATTCACTTGCTTTCTTAACATAAAACCTGTATAAATAAGTTAGATGGGTATCTTCTTTTACCCGACTTCCCTGGAAAGGTGGTCTTTTCGTGGACACTCCGCACATCGAGGATCAGGCTCTTTATCCCCTCTCCCTGAACCAGCAGAACATCTGGGACGTGGAACGGGCCTGCCCTGCTACATCCATTAATAACATCTGCACCACACTGCACATTCATGGACGGGTGAATTTCCCCCTCCTTCAGCGCAGCGTGAATCTTGTGCTGTCCGCAGACCCCTCTCTGCGCGCCCGCATCACCCTCCGGGACAAGACCCCCATGCAGTATCAAGCTCCCTTCCAAAAGGAGCTTATCCCCGTATACGATTTCTCCCAGACCAGCCCCGACGGCATTGAAAGCTGGGAAGACGCTTTCACCCGGGAGACCATGCCGCTTCTGGATTCGCCGTTATACCGGTTCGTACTACTGCACATAGATGAAAGCTGCGGATATTTGGTGATTAAAATGCACCACCTGATCTCCGACGGCTGGACTCAGGTGCTCCTGTGCAACCGCATCGGCCAGTGCTATCTGGACCTGCTTGCCGGCCGGGAAAGCGACCTTGGCGATATCCCCAGCTATGAGACCCACATCGCGGAGGAGGCCAAATACCTCTCCTCCCCTGCTTATGCCAGAGATGAGGCCTACTGGCGGGAGGTGCTGGAGCGCTCCGGTGAGCCCTCCATGCTCAAATCCGCCCACGGCGCGGCCGTCAGCCCTGTGGGAAACCGGCTGACCTTCCCCCTTCCCCAGGACCTGAACAACGATATCTACGCCTTCTGCATGCGCCACCGCGTCGCCCCCTTCTCCGTGTTCTATCTGGCCCTGGCCATCTATTTCAAACGCATCGGCGGCGCGGACCGCTTTACCATCGGCGTTCCCATTTTTAACCGCAAGAATTTTGCCGCCAAGCAAACAAGCGGCATGTTCGTCAGCACCCTGCCCTTTTTCAGCGAGATCTCCGGTGACTGGACCCTGAACGAGTTCAGCGACCGGCTGAACACCGAGTGGTTCGATATGCTGCGCCATCAGCGCTTCCCCTTTGCCCATATCCAGGCCCTTGGGAAAAACCAGAAGGCGGACCGGCTGTTCCACATCGCCTTCTCCTATCAGAACGGTCATCTCATGGAAAGCAGGGACGCCACCGTTTCCTTCTCCGGCCGCTGGCACTACAGCGGTTATCAGCTGGAGCAGCTTTGCATCCATCTGAGCAACCTGCAGGATAACCGCCGCTTCTCGGTGGATTACGATTACCTCACCCAGCTTTTCTCCGCCCAGGAGATCGAAACTCTCCACAACTGCCTGGTCAACATCCTGCGGGAGGCCCTCTCCTCCCCTGACCGTCCCATCGGCCAGCTGGCCATCCTCAGCCCCCAGGAGCGGGAGCGGGTGCTCTATACCTTCAACCGCTCCTCCAAGCCCATCTTTGACGAGAGTCTCTACGACCGGTTTTCTCATCATGTTTTGAAGAATCCCACCCGGGCCGCCCTGATCTGGGATGGACAGCGCACCACTTACCAGCAGCTGGAGGCCTTCTCCGCCCAGGTACACGCCTCCCTCTCCGGCATCTGCGCAGCGCCTGACACTTTGGTCGGCATCCTGCTGCCCCGGACCCCGGCGCTCTTTGGCTCCATGATGGGCGTGCTGCGCTCCGGCGGCGCCTTCGTGCTGCTCTCTCCCGCCCTTCCCGAAAACCGCATCCGGGAGATCCTGACCCAAAGCGGCGCGGCAGTATTGCTCACCACGCCTGAACTGGGTGAGCCGTTATCCGACCTTCTGCCGGTCATTGATGTGACCCGGCTTCCCTCCCCCATGCAGCGTCCCCCTGCCCAGTACCGCCCCGAGGGGCTTGCCTACGTGGTCTACACCTCCGGCTCCACCGGCGCGCCCAAGGGCGTGGAGATCACCTGCCAGTCCCTTTTGAACCTGGCCTGCGCCATGGAGCCTATTTACGGCAAGGGCGCGGTGCTCTCCGTCTGCAATGTGGGCTTTGACGCCTTTTTGCTGGAAAGCGCCTGCGCGCTTTTGAACGGCCGCACCATCCTCCTGCCCCAGGACGAGGAGCTGGAATCCCCCCGGGCCTTGGCAGGTTTGATCCGGGGCTTTGGCGCAGGCTTCCTCTCCACCACTCCCTCCCGTATGTCCGCCTTTTTGAAGGACGAAGCCTTCAGCCAGGCCATGGCGGGGATGGAGAGCATCGTCTGCGGCGGCGAAGCCTTCCCCAGCGACCTGCTGCAGCGGCTGCGGCTGGATACCCCTGCCCGTATCTATAACCAGTACGGCCCCTCTGAGACCACGGTGGCCGTCAGCATCAAGCAGCTTAACCATGCCTCCGCCATCACCGCCGGCAGCCCCATGTCCAACTGCAAGCTCTATATTCTGGATAACTGGGGCAATCCCCTTCCCATCGGCGTTTACGGCAATCTCTACGTAGGCGGCGTGTGCGTGGGCCGGGGCTACCGCAACGCCCCTGAGCTGACCGCCCAGAGCTTTTCCGAAAGCCCCTTTGAACTGGGGGACCGCCTCTACCACACCGGCGACATCGCCCGCTGGACCCCTCAGGGCGAGATCGTCCTGGCCGGTCGCTCCGACCACCAGGTGAAGCTGCGGGGTCTCCGCATCGAGCCCCAGGAGATCTCCGGGTGTTTGATGAAGCACCCCGGCGTGCTCCAGTCCGCCGCTGCCGTGCAGCAGCACGGCGGTCAGGACGTCCTGCTGGCCTTCTATACATCAGAAGCTCCCATTCCTGAGGAAGAGCTTCTGGCTTTGTGCGCCTCTTACCTCCCCCATTATATGATCCCCTCCGCCATTGTCCGTCTGGAGTCCATTCCCCTCACGGCCAACGGCAAGGTGAATGAAGCCCTGCTGCCCCACCCCGACCTGACGGTCTCCGCCCACATGCGGGCCGAAACGAAGACCCAGGAGCTTCTTCTCACCATCTTCCGCCATGTGCTGGGCCGTCCGGACCTGGGTGTGGACAGCGACTATTTCCTCTTTGGCGGCAACTCTCTCAACGCCATGGAGGCCCTCAGCGAGATCGGCCAGCGCACCGGCCATGCCCTGCGGATGTCCGACCTCTATGCCTGCCGCAATGTACTGCGCCTCGCCTCCCTGCTGGACCAGGATGGCGGCGCGTCTCTTGCCCCCATTCAGCGTCTTCAGCGCGCTCCCGCTCAGGAGCGCTGGCCCCTCACGCCCATTCAGCAGGGCATCTACGTCCAGTCCCACCTGGACCCCACCGG
>JAFOCY010000077.1 GCA_017380995.1 Oscillibacter sp.
ATTCCGTGTGTTCCAAAATCAATATAATTTTCAACTTTTAGTGACATAAAGGAATTAATGTATTTTGAAAGATAAACAAGCCCATTTTCAGAACGAACAACTTCATCGCCTTCAAATTTCCGCCCCTACGCTACATCAAATCAAGAGGATCTTTTGCTTACAGCCCAAAGTGCCGCAGCACCAGCACGGCACACAAAATCACCGCGCCGCCGGCAAGGGCTGCATAATCCCGGCCCTCATACTTCAGAACATGGAGCTTGGTCCGCCCCTCGCCGCCGTGGTAGCAGCGGCACTCCATGGCAGTGGCCAGCTCGTCAGCCCGGCGGAAAGCGCTGATAAAGAGGGGCACCAGAATGGGGATCAGGGCCTTAGCCTTCTCCAGCAGGTTTCCGCTTTCAAAGTCCGCGCCTCTTGCCTTCTGGGCGGACATGATCTTGTCCGTCTCCTCGATGAGGGTGGGGATAAAGCGCAGGGCAATGGACATCATCATGGCAAGCTCATGGACGGGCACGCGGAAGCGCTTCAGGCCATTTAAAAGCTGCTCCAGTCCGTCGGTCAGGCTGATAGGGCTGGTGGTGTAGGTCATGAGGAAGGTGCCCATGATGAGAAGCAAAATACGGGCCACCATGAAAACGGCGTTGCTCAATCCCGTATCAGAGATGCGGATAAAACCGACCTCCACCAGGTTCCGCTCACCGGGGGTGAAAAACAGGTTCAAAACCGCGGTGAACACCACGATGAATACAACCGGCTTCAATCCCTTCACCATGGTCTTGAAGGGGACCTTGGAGGCTTTCACGCACCCAAACAAGGTCAGGGCCATCAGGCCGTAGGAGAAGATGTTTTTCGCGCAGAACAGCGCCACGATATAAAGGGCCACCAGCAGGATCTTCGTCCGGGGGTCCAAACGGTGGGCGATGGTATTTCCCGGGAAATACTGGCCCAGGGTGATGTCTTTCAGCATACCGCCCCTCCCTTCTTCAGCGCCAGAAGCTGGCGCTCCAGGTCCGCCGCCGTGTAAACGGCAGGGTCGATGGGAAGGCCCCTGCGGCGCAGCTCCATGGCAAGGCGGGTCACCTGGGGAACATCCAGCCCGGCGGAGATCAGCTCCTCCGCCCGCCGGAAAACCTCCGCAGGGGTCCCCTGCATCAATACATGGGCGCTCTTGAGCACCACGATGCGGTCCACATTCTGGGCGATCTCGTCCATGCTGTGGCTGACAAGGATGATGGTGCGGTTTTTATTGCGCTGGTAGTCCCGGATGTTGGCCATCAGGTTTTCCCGGCCCGCGGGATCAAGGCCCGCGGTGGGCTCGTCCAGCACCAGAATTTCAGGCTCCATAGCCATCACGCCCGCAAGAGCCACCCGGCGCTTTTGTCCGCCGGAGAGCTCAAAGGGGGACTTTTCCAGCTGCTCGTCCCGGATGCCCACCAGCCGCGCGGCCTCCCGCACAGCCCGGTCCAGCTCTTTCCCCGTCTTGCCCATATTCTTGGGGCCAAAGGCGATATCCTGGTAGACCGTCTCCTCAAAGAGCTGGTACTCCGGATACTGGAATACCAGTCCAATCTTGAAGCGGACGTTTCGGATCTTCTTGGGCTCGGCCCAGATGTCCTTTCCGTGGAGCAGAACCTGGCCGGAAGTGGGCCTCAAAAGGCCGTTCAAATGCTGGATCAGGGTGGACTTTCCGGAGCCGGTGTGACCGATCAGACCCAAAAACTCCCCTTCATGGACCTCGAAGCTCACGTCCTCAATGGCGCTGCGGCAAAAGGGCGTGCCCTGGCCATAGGTATGGGTCAGATGTTTGATTTGTAAAATGGGTTCCAAACTCGTATCCTCCCCTTACTTGATGGCCTTTACGATGGCCTCGGCGCAATCTTCCACGCTCAGGGCGTCCAGCGGCACATTCCAGCCGTGATGGCGCAGGCGGTCCAGCATATCCACGGTATCCAACGTGGTAAGACCCATGGACCGAAGCTCTTCCACCTGAGGGAAAACTTCCGCCGGGGTGCCGTCCAGCACCACAGCGCCGTCATCCATAACGATCAGGCGGTCGGCGTTTTCGGCCTCGTTCATATGGTGGGTGATGAGCACCACGGTGATGCCCTTTTCCTTGTTCAAACGGAGGATGGTCTCCAGCACCTCCCGCCGGCCCATGGGGTCCAGCATGGCGGTGGCCTCGTCCAAAACGATGCACGCCGGCTCCATGGCAATGACGCCGGCGATGGCGATCCGCTGCTTTTGTCCGCCGGAGAGAAGATGGGGCGCGTGGGTCACAAACTCGCTCATCCCCACCACCGCCAAGGCATCGTCCACCCGTTTGCGGATCTCTTCGCTGGGGACGCCCAGATTCTCCGGGGCGAAGGCCACATCCTCCTCCACCACGTTGGCTACGATCTGGTTATCCGGGTTCTGGAACACCATACCCACCTGCTGGCGGATGGCGAGAACCAGGTTTTCATCCAGCGTGTCCATCCCCGCAACATACACATTGCCGCCGGAGGGCAGCACCACGGCGTTGAAGGACTTGGCCAAGGTGGACTTTCCGGATCCATTATGGCCCAGCACCACGGTGAAGCTGCCCTTTTCAATGGCAAGATCCACCCCCCGCAGGGCCGGGGGATTTTCTTTTCCCTCCTCTGCGGGGTAGGTGAAGGTCAGGTCTTTCGTTTCGATCATTGTTGACATAACTTTTGCCACTTTCCAAATATTTCAACAGGACACAACGCCCCGCAGGGTTTCGTGCCGAAAGGCACGAAAAAATCACAAATCATTTTCGCCGACTCAGCCGCCCTGGGTGGCGTTCACCAGTGTGCACACTGGTGGTGGGGGTTCTCAAGGGGGAGCCTGCTCCCCCTTGATTTTTTATTCGCTAAACCAGCGGCCGGTGGCGCCGCAGGGCAGGGCCATGCCGCTTTCGGTGACAGGCAGGCCCAGCTCGTCCCAGGTGCACTTGCCGCCGTACTTTTCCGCCACCAGCATATGGAGGATATAGCCCAGCAC
>JAFOCY010000078.1 GCA_017380995.1 Oscillibacter sp.
CGCCCAGATCACGATCCCCCTGGATCCCCTCCTCACCCCCCAGCAAAATGCCGCCAAGTATTATAAGCGCTACAATAAGGCCAAAACGGCGGAAAAGCACCTGCGGGAGCAGATGGAGATCGCCCGGCGGGATCTGGAGTACCTGGAAAGCGTCCTGGAGGAGATCGACAAAGCGGAGCTGGAGCAGGATTTCAATGACATCCGCGGAGAACTTCGGGAAGGCGGGTTTATCCGCCAGCAGGGGAAAAAGGGCATGGAGCGTCCCGCGAAGCCCCGCCAATTCAAAACCTCCGCAGGATACCGGGTGCTGGTGGGCCGCAACAACCGCCAGAACGATAAGCTCACACTGAAGGACGCCGACCACCGGGACCTCTGGTTCCATACCCAGAAGATCCATGGTTCCCATGTGATCCTGTGCACGGAGGGGAAGACGGTGGATGAGGATACCATCGTGGAGGCTGCCAAGATTGCTGCCTACTACTCCCAGGCCCGGGAGAGCGGCAATGTGCCTGTAGACTATACCCCGGTGAAGAATGTAAAAAAGCCTGCCGGCGGCCGGCCCGGCATGGTGATCTACCATGTCTATAACACGGTGAATGTCACGCCGGATCCTGACTTTGTAAAGGCCCGCATGGTAAAATGACAGGAAAAAGCCTCCCTTGTACCAAAGGGAGGCTTTTTTTCTTAAGCGCGGTGGGGCTCAGAACGGAACAGCAGGGTGATGCACCACAGTCCGGACAGGGCCACCAGGGTATAGACGATGCGGGAGATGAGGGCCAGCTGGCCGCCGAAGAGGAAGGCCACAAGGTCGAAGCCAAAGAGGCCGATACCGCCCCAGTTCAGTGCGCCAACGATGACCAGGATCAGTGCGAGTCTGTCAATCAGCATGGGAAACCTCCGTTTCAAATGGAAATCAGCCATAGCTTGTCCAGGGAATGAGAAAGTATGCATACACAGTTCTGTAAATCGGAATTGCAAGTGCCGCTTTTGGGTTGTATAATGAAAATCGACAGATCATAACTTTTCCACAAAGGAGAGACCCTATGAAATATATTCTGGTCATTGGAGACGGCATGGCCGATAATCCCGTAGAGGCGCTGGGAGGAAAGACGCCCCTTCAGGTATCCAATATCCCCACCATTCATAAAATGGCATCAAAGGGCGTGGTGGGTCACACCATCAACTGCCCTAAGCCCTTGCCCGCAGGCAGCGAGACTGCCATCCTTTCCATTTTTGGCTGTGATCCCCGGGAGTGGTTTACAGGCCGCTCTCCCATGGAAGCGGCTGCTTCCGGCATCCGTCTTGCTCCCGGTGATGTTGCCTATCGCTGTAATATCATCACCCTGGAAGACGGCCAAATGCCCTATGAGGAAAAGCGCATCCTCTCCCACAGTGCCGGCAGTATCGACGGAGCGTCTGCTTTCCGGGTGGTGGATATTCTGGAGAGCGATCCGGAGTTTCGCGCAGCCCAGGAGAAGGCCCGTATGGTCATTCACCGCGCCCCTGCCTTCCGACAGCTGGCGGTCCAGTCCGGTGCGGATATCCAGGGCATCCGCCTGATCCCGCCCCACGACCACCTGGGAGAGCAGGCAGGGCAGTACCTGCCCGCAGGTTGTGAAAATGCCGCTGTTTTGAAAGAACTGATGGCCGTTGCCCACCGCGTGCTGGACAGCCATCCCTTTAATGAAGAGCGACGCCGCGCCGGAAAAATGCCTGCCAACGGCATCTGGTTCTGGGCGGAGGGCACCGCGGTGGAACTGCCTGACTTCAAGGCTCAGTACGCTCACACCGGCGGCGTGATCTCCGCGGTCCCCCTGTGCCATGGAATTGGCGTTCTGCGGGGCCTTGAAATGATCGAGGTGGAAGGTGCCACCGGCGAGATCGATACCAATTTTGAAGGAAAGCTTCGGGCGGCATTGGATCTGATCCATTCCGATGCGGACTTTTGCTGTATCCATCTGGAAGCACCTGATGAGTGCACCCACAATGGAGATCTTCCCGGTAAGATCCAGTCCATCGAGTGGCTGGATTCCCGGATCTTGAAGCCGTTGTTTGACGAATTGGACGCAGAAGGCATGGAGTACCGTGTCCTGCTCCTCTCGGACCACAAGACCCTCACTTCTACCCGGGGCCACGACGGAGACCCCGTTCCCTTCCTCATCTATGATACCCGCCGGGACAGCGGCTTTGGCGGCGTTTATGATGAGCCTGCGGGCATGGCCGGTCCGTTTGTGGAGCGGGGCTGTGATTTGCTGGAGATCCTGTTTGAGAAGAAGACACTGTAAAGGAAGGAGTTCCTATGGAAGAACAATTCAAGGCGGCGGGGCTGTATCCCGCCGATATTCTCCTGCCCCGTGAGGCGGATATGACCAAGTGGGCCGTGGTGGCCTGCGACCAGTTTACCTCCCAGCCGGAATACTGGGAGGCTGTTGAGCGTACGGTGGGGGACGCCCCCTCTGCACTGCGCCTGGTTCTGCCGGAGGCAAAACTGAACGCTCCCCAGGTGGGAGAATACATTTCCCAGATCAATTCCACCATGGAGCAGTATCTGGAAGATGGCGTATTTGAAACCTATCTCCATTCCTTTTTCTATATGGAGCGGACCCAGGCTGATGGCAAGGTCTGCCAGGGCCTCATCGGCATGGTGGATCTGGAGGAGTATGATTTCCTCCCCGGCAGCAAGCGCCGTATCCGGGCGACGGAGGGAACCGTTCTGGAGCGGATCCCTCCCCGGGTCCAGGTGCGCCAGTGCGCGGCTATTGAGTTGCCCCATATCATTTTGCTCATTGATGACGCCGAAAAGACAGTGATCGAACCTCTGGGAGAGAAAAAGAGCGGGATGAGACCCCTCTATGATTTTGATCTGCAGCAGGGCGGCGGCCATCTTGCCGGCTGGCTGGTGGATGGGGAGGACCAGGAGCGGATCGCC
>JAFOCY010000079.1 GCA_017380995.1 Oscillibacter sp.
CCGGGGTTCAGGGCCTCTACGGCGGCGCTGAGCATGGGGGGCAGGGCATCCAGCTCTCCATTCACCGCGATGCGGATGGCCTGGAAGCTGCGCTTGGCAGGGTGCTGCTTTTCCCGCAATGCCGCAGAGGGCATGGCGGATTTGATGACCTCCACCAGCTGCAGGGTGGTTTCAATGGGAGCTGTCTCCCGGACAGTCACAATGGCCTTGGCGATCCTGGAGGAATAGCGCTCCTCGCCGTACTCCGTGAGGATGCGGCGCAGCTCCTCAAAGCTCCAGGTGTTCACCACCTCGTAGGCGGTAAGGGGGGCGGACACATCCATCCGCATATCCAACGGAGCATCCTGCATATAGGAAAAGCCCCGGGAGGCGTCATCCAGCTGGGGGGAGGATACACCCAGGTCAAAGAGCATCCCGTCCACGCCGGTGATACCGGCTTCCTTCAGGACCTCTCCCAGTTCAGAAAAGTTGCTGTGGATCAGCGTCACCCGATCCATCCAGTCCGCAAGGCGGGTCTGGGCAGCTTCAATGGCCGCCATATCCCGGTCGATGCAGATGAGCCGACCGGTGGTGAGCCGTTTGGCGATCTCCCGGGAATGGCCGGCGCGGCCCAGGGTGCCATCCACATACACGCCGTCAGGGCGGATGTTCAGTCCATCAATGCACTCGTCCAGGAGGACCGATTTATGCGTATATTCCATAAGTCCTCACTTCCGGTTCCGCCGGGCACGGGCCAAAGCGTCCATAGCGGCGGCCAAATCGTTGGCCTCCAGCATATCCCGCTCCCGTTCGTCCCAGGTCTCCTCGTCCCAGATCTCGGCAAAATTGCTCATGCCGACGATGGTGGCATTTTTCTTCAAATTGGCGTATTTACGCAGGTTGGCGGGGATGAGCACACGGCCCTGGCTGTCCGGACGGCACTCCACGGCATTGGCGTAGAGCAGCGTCAGGGCGCGGGCTTCGGTGTACGGCAGATCATCCATGTCATCGGCCATTTGATTCCACTTGGCCTCAGAGTAGACGGTCAGGCAGTGCTCCGCGCCGATGGTAATGTAAAACACATCCCCCAGCGCCTCCCGCATGGTGGAGGGAATGACAAGACGGCCCTTGGTATCCAGACTATTATTGGACTTACCGATCAGCTTGGCCATGGTCCCCCTCCTTCCCCACTTTTTCAAAAATCAGGGTTTGTTTGGGAATTTAGTGGCACTTTCCCCCACTCTTCCCCACCTTTAATTTTGAGTATAAACAAAGGTTTCCCGAATTGCAAGGATTTTTTTATGACCAGAAGATGGTTCTTTCTTCCTTTTTTAACCTTTTTTAGGCAGAATCGGGAGTTTTTGGGAGTGGTTTCCAGTGGTTGACGTAAAAGCAAAAACGCCTGTCGACGCAACATGTTGCGTCGACAGGCGTTTATACTTCGCTTTAACCACAAAATCTTGACGAGTCTCAAATTATCCCGTCAAATATTTCGTCGATTTTTACAAATTTTTGGCAGCGGCCGTCCGTGGTGGAAAAGGGTGTGCCCTCAAGCCTCCCCGGCTTCCGCCTCCTTGGCGTCCAACTGTTCCCGCTGGGCCTGCATCTTGGCGCTGGAAGCGCTGCGGAAGCGGACCCGGGACTCCTTCACCTCATCCAGCGCGGCCTGAACAGCCTCTTCGGTACGGGCCAGGGCATCCTCGGCGTAATCGTTGGCCACCTGGTAGAGCTGGCGGGAGCGCTCTTCAGCCTTGGCGATGATCTGACGGGCCTTCTCCTTTGCCGCATAGAGGACCTCGCTGTCGGATACCATGTTCCGGGCGTCCATTTCCGCCTGGCGGCGCATACGGTCCACTTCCCGCTTGGCATCCTCCACGTACTTTTCCCGGGCAGCCAGCAGCTCCTGTGCCTTCTTCACCTCCATGGGAAGGGCGGAACGCAGCTCATCCAGCAGGTCCAGTATCTCATCCCGGTCAATGGTGGCCATATCGGGCTTGAAGGCAGGGGCCTTTGCATCCTCGATGCGCTCATAGATCATATCAATCAGGCGGTTGACATCGTTTGCCATAAATTATCCTCTCACTTTCTCCCACAGGTCCTTCACCATGGGGATAATGGACTCGGGCAGGTATTTTTCCAAAGGCTGGCCATAGCGGATCATCTCTCTGGCCATCGAAGAGCTGAAGTGCTGATATTGGGGGCTGGCAGGCAGGATCATGGTCTCAAGCCCGGGATGGATGCCGCTGTTGATCTGGGCCAGCTGGTATTCCACATCAAAGTCCGTTGCGTTGCGCACGCCCCGGACGATCACGTTGGCCCCCCGCTCCACAGCATAGTCGGCAAGTAAGCCCTGGTAGAGCTCGGCCACCACGTTGTCAAGATCCTCCACCGCAACCTTCACCAACTCCAGCTTCTCCTCTGGGGTGAACATCTGGTTTTTCTTGCTGGCATTGGGACTGACGCACACGTAGACCTTGTCAAAGCAGGCGGCGGCGCGGCGAATGATATCAAGATGCCCCAGGGTGATGGGGTCGAAGGTTCCTGAGCAGACAGCTACTTTCATGGGTTTATTCCTCGTTTGTTTCGTTTGCGTCACGGCGGTAGAGGGTCAGGGCGATCTTGCCGTAACGGTAGGTGCGCTGCACCCGGTACGGGGGCGCAAGAGCGGGCAAATCCTTACCCACGGGGTGTTCTGCGGCCATTATACCATGGGGCGCCAAAATGTCAAACCTTGCAATGTGGGCAATGGCGCTCTCCAGCAATTCCTCCGCATAGGGCGGGTCCAGGAAAATAATGTCAAACTTCTCCCGCACACCCTTGAGGTACTCCATGGAGTCCCCGCTGACCACCTTCGCCTTGTGGCTCAGCTCCGTAGTCTTCAGGTTTTCCTTGATGAGGGCCACAGCGTCCTTCCGCCGGTCCACGAATACGGCGCTTGCCGCCCCGCGGGAGAGGCACTCGATGCCAAGCTGGCCGGTACCGGCAAAAAGGTCCAGCACCTTCCGTCCCTCGATATCGAACTGCAGGGCGCTGAACATTCCCTCCTTCACCCGGTCGGTGGTGGGACGGGTCTCCATGCCCTCCAATTCCTTGAGTCTGCGGCCCCTGGCGGAGCCTGTGATGACACGCATATGGTTCTCCTTATCGTCAGATGCCACGGCGGCACGGTCTCATATTTCATTTATTTTACGGCAAAATCTTCCGCATTTCAATAGTGAAATCCAATTATGGCTTCCTTTCGGGCTGAAGATCCCAGTTATTTTTGGGTCTTGTGCTTTCGCCGGGAATCATATATAATATGCTTGTTATAGTGTAATCACTTGAAAGCAGGACTTCTCCGCTTTCTTCAATACTTGAAAGGAAGGACTTTCCAATGATCCAATTTCAGTCCGATCAGGGCCTGATCTCCGTTTCCGGTGCTGTGTTCACCACCATCACCGGCATGGCTGCCACCAACTGTTTTGGCGTCAAGGGCATGGCCTACCGCTCCATGACTGACGGTCTGGTCCACCTGCTCCGCCGCGAGGCCATGGGCAAGGGCGTCAACATCACCTATCACGAAGACAACACCATCTCCATCGAGCTGCACATCATCGTGGAAAACGGCGTGAACCTCACTGCCGTTTGCCGCTCCATTATGAACGAAGTGCGCTACATGGTGACCAAGAACACCGGCGTCACCGTCAAGGCCGTGAATGTCTGCGTGGACTCCATGACCCTGTAAGGAGGACCTGACCACATGATGAACCAAATCTCCGGCGCGCTGTTCAAGCAGATGATCCTGCACGGCGCCGCCGCCATCACCGCCCAGAAACAGGCCATCAATGACCTGAACGTTTTCCCCGTACCTGACGGCGATACCGGCACCAATATGTCCATGACCATCGCCGCCGCCGTGACCGAGCTGAAGAAGGCGGAACCCCCCACGGTGGACAAGGCTGCCTCCATCACCGCCTCCGCCCTGCTGCGCGGTGCCCGCGGCAACTCCGGCGTCATCCTCTCCCTGCTTTTCCGCGGCGTTTCCAAGAGCCTCAAGGGCATTGAGAGCGCCAATGCCGCCCAGTTTGCCGCCGCTTTGCACGAAGGCGTTACCGCCGCCTACAAGGCCGTTATGAAGCCCGCCGAGGGTACCGTCCTCACCGTCTCCCGTCTGGCCGCAGCCCGGGCTGTGGAAGTGGCCGCCGCCGAGACCGACATCGAGGTCGTTCTGGAGGAAGCCCTGAAGGCTGGCCACGAGGCCCTGAGCCAGACCACCGAGATGAACCCCGTGCTGAAAAAGGCCGGCGTTGTGGACGCCGGCGGCAAGGGCTACCTCCTGATCCTGGAGGGTATGCTGGCCGAAATGCGGGGCGAACCCATGCCCGAAACCGCCGAGGAAGACGAAGCCAAGGACAAGGCCGACTTTGCCGCCCTGTCTGATGAGGAGATCACCTTCACCTTCGATACCGTCTTCATCGTCCGCAAGTCCAACCCCAATGTGGACCTGCAGCCCCTGCGGGATTACCTCAACTCCATCGGTGACAGCCTGGTCATCGGCGAGGACGACGAGGCCTTCAAGGTCCATGTCCACACCGATATCCCCGGCAACGCCCTGAACGAGGGTCAGAAGTACGGCATCCTGGAGCTTGCCAAGATCGAGAATATGCGCACCCAGTACGAGGACCTCTCCGCCGGCAAGCACGTCCAGTCCACCGACGACCTGGACGAGGATCCCAGCCACCTCCACGCCCCCGAGAGCGACGCGCCCGCCGCTCCCACCGAGCCTCCCAAGGCCTACGGTTTCCTCTCTGTCTGCGCAGGCGACGGCCTGGCCGATGTGTTCCGTGACCTGGGCGTTGATTATGTAGTTTCCGGCGGCCAGACCATGAACCCCTCCACCGAGAGTCTGCTGGAAGGCGTTGAGAAGATCAATGCCGAGACCGTTTTCATCCTGCCCAACAACTCCAACATCATCATGGCCGCCCAGCAGTGCGCAGCCTTGACGGAGAAGAACGTGGTGGTCATCCCCTCCAAGACCGTCCCCCAGGGTATCACCGCCATGATGAACGTGGACTTTGAGGCCGAGAGCGCCGAGGACATCGCCGCCGCCATGACGGACAGCCTCTCCACCGTCACCACCGCCCAGATCACCTACGCCGCCCGCAACTCCGACTTCGACGGCTTTGATATTCACGAGGGCGACTATCTTGCCCTCCAGGAGGGCAAGCTCTTTGGCACCGACACCGCTTTGGAGGTGCTCCTTGAGAAGCTGGCCCAGGACGCCGCCGAAAAGGAAGCCGGCTTCATCTCCATCTACTTTGGCTCCGACGTGACCGAGGAAGAGGCCCAGAAGGCCTCCGAGATCTTTGCCGGCATCTGCCCCGATGCGGAGATTGCCGTTCTCTCCGGCGGCCAGCCTGTTTACTACTATATTATCAGCATGGAATAAGTTCAGATTGAGCTAAGTAAGTCCTGGACCGCTTGCAGCGCAACAGTTTGAGCCCCTGAACTTAAAACATTGTACCACATCAGAACCACACATTTATTTCAACACGATCCCTGCGCTGTCGCTAAAAGAAACAAAAAGACCCCCGATGAGCCTTTACCGGTTCACCGAGGGTTTTTTTCTGTTTATTTGGCTTTCTTGTGCATCTGCTTCAGCTGGTTTTGTACACCGAACTTCTTATACTTTACGGCCGTCTCGCCAACCCCCAGTGCCTCTGCCAGAGCCTTGTGCTCCTTCTCAGTCAGGCTCGGGTAGTTCTCCTTGACAACGTCCAGCAGCTCTGCTACACTAATGGTGTCAGCCGATGCATTGTGGAAGCTGGCCCCAGTTCGGGGTACGGATCCAATCACTTCGGCTGCAGCGGAAGCCGTGCCGTTCGGGTGACGGGCCGCCGGACTACCGGTGTGGCTACCCTGTGAGCCGGATACGCTGTTAAAGACCTCCATTTGGGCAATGTCATTAAGATAATAGCCTTATCCAAATAGAATTGGAGTAGCAACGGTCCGAGAGAAGTTCTTTTGAGCTTCGTTCGGACCGTTGAATTATATTTGGACATGGCAAAAGAACGGATCAAAAAAATCCGCTTGTGAAAGGTATTCAAAGTGGTGGATTTATGCTACTCTGTAAGAGAAGCTCACGGCGCGTTTAGCGGAGATATTTCGAGGCCTGCTTCTGCCGGGACGAACAGGAGAAACATGCCTTAGAATGAGAGCTTCAACATCAGGTGGAGATACATTTCCAAGGAAGAATTGTCTGCAAACATGTACGGCGACGGAAAAGTTTGCTTTATAAGCATACTTAGCGTCAGCATTTGAAATGACTACGGGCGAGGTAATCAGTTCAGTGAAGTTGTACATAATCAGACGTGCAAAGACTTCCTGCGAAATGTACTCCACCTTTTTTGCGTGGAAATGGAGCAACCCAAGAGTATATTTTAGCTCTCTGAAGGAAGTTTCAATGCCCCAACGCATATTGTAGAGTTTTCTTAGTTCGTCAGATGAAAACTCGTCCTGAGGCAAATTGGTTACAACAGTTTCGTAGGTTTCATCGGTGATTTGAAAGCGAACGATTCGGAAAGGCAAATGATAGAATATGGTCGGATCGTGTTTTTGATTTTTCTTTGGCAAAAAATCAAAAGTGCTGGAAGGAGGTACATAGCGATATCGGTTTTTGTCATCAAAAAGTTTTTTCGATTTATTTGTCGCTCTGGTAGTCAGGTGTAAATCCACAAATAAATCGAATTCTTCTGTCGCAGGCAAGTCTAAACAAGCAGTCATGCTATATCGGGTTCCGGCGTCTTTGATGCGAATCAAGAAAAACCAGCCTTTCTCTTGAATGTGTGCCATGAGATTGTAGTTTTCATATCCTCTGTCTGCGATCACAAGGGCAGGCTCGAGATGGGAACGGTCTACCATTTTACACAAAGATATTCTCTCGTTTTCAGTTCTCTTGCCGCATAGGTTGGCATCCAGATATATGTGTTGAAGCAAATCATACATTGCATCCAAGTGAAGCAGATTATAAGGGGCTTGCCCATTTGAACCCGGAAAAAAAGACTCTGCATGACAGTGATTTGTTGGAATCTGGATATCAGAGCCATCAGCAGCGATCAAGCGGAGACCTTTATATAGTTTGGGAGAATCTGTCTTGCTTACAAACAAAGCAAACAAATCAGGAAACGCTGTTTCGCTGAGTTTTCCTCTCTGCTGAACAAACGCAGACGAAGATGCAATCTCAGCAGAGCAGCCGAAGTGCTTCATCATCTCGTTTGTCAACGAACCACCTTCCATTGATAGAAGGAACGAGACAACTTTACGGAACGGCAATTTTCTGGTTCGAGTAAAGTCCTTCTCTGGGTGCTTAGAGAACATCCACGAAACCTCACAGAGCTGGTTGATTGCATCATCCAGTTTTTTCTTAACAGTGGTAATTCGATCTATCATTGTGGTTCCTCCTTGTAGTTTTGAGTGGGGACACATCTCTAACTACAAGGGCCTTTTCGCTAACTACAGTTAGCGAAAAGGCCGCACATTTTTCGTTCGATGTCAAGGCTTTTTCTAAAAATAGTTGCAAAAAGCCAGGACCCCACATTTCTGTGAGATCCTGGCGCGCTTATCTTAATGACATTGGCCTCAATGGCGGCTCTTTTGCTATGTACGGCTTCTTGCTCTACGACCTCAGCCTCGGGGGCGTTCTTCTTCACGCTCTCGATACCATTGGCGCAGTTCTCCTTGGCCTTATAGCCCTCGCTGACGGCGATGACTTCACCG
>JAFOCY010000080.1 GCA_017380995.1 Oscillibacter sp.
CGGACCTCGTCGGCCTTGGCCTTCATCTTCAAAACGCCGGCCTTGAGCTGCAGCGTTCCGTCCTTCCCCACGGAAACCACTTCCGCAGGGGTACGGACGCCGGGCAGCTCCACCAGGTCGCCCACCACGATGGGGCGGCTGGGCTTGGGGATGGGTTCGGCGATATAGCGCTTGCCGGTAGCGGCTTCCTCCGCCTCATTGAGCCTGCGGCGCATATCCGCCCGGGCCTCGTTTGCATTGATGGTGCGTTCCGCCTTGGCCTGGTCCTTGCGCATTTGGGCAAGCTCGGCAAAGACCTGGTCGGTAGCCTCCCGGGCCTCCCGGAGGATCCGCTTGGCCTCGGCTTCGCCGCGGCTGCGGGCGTTGTCCCTGGCCCGCTCCATCTGCTCCTTGAATTCCCGGGCCTTGCGGGCGTCTTCCTCCCGCTGGCGGTAGAGGCGGTCAGCCTCCTGCTCCCGCTTCTCCAGGGCCTGGCGCTTGGCCTCCAGCTGGGTGAGGACGTCCTCAAAGCGGACGCTCTCGCCGCTCATCTGGACCTTGGCGTCCTCGATGACCCGGTCGGGAAGGCCCAGCCGCTTGGAGATGGCAAAGGCGTTGGACTTACCCGGGATACCGATGAGGAGGCGGTAGGTGGGACTGAGGGTCTCCACATCGAACTCGCAGGAGGCGTTTTCAACGCCCACAGTCGTCATGGCGAAGGTCTTGATCTCCGCGTAGTGGGTCGTTGCGGCCACTCTTGCGCCCAGGGCACGGACGTGCTGGATGATTGCGATGGCCAGAGCCGCGCCCTCCACGGGATCGGTGCCGGCACCCAGCTCGTCAAAGAGGATCAGGCTGGAGCTGTCCGCCTCTTCCAGAATGGAGACGATATTCACCATGTGGGCGGAAAACGTAGAAAGGCTCTGCTCGATGGACTGCTCATCGCCGATATCCGCCAGCACGTGCTCATAGACGGAGATGGCGCTGCGGTCGGCAACGGGGATATGGAGGCCGCACTGGGTCATCAGGGTGAGAAGGCCCAATGTCTTTAAGCTCACGGTCTTGCCGCCGGTGTTGGGGCCGGTGATGACCAGGGTATCGAAGGTATCGCCCAGCTCAATGTCGATGGGCACTGCCTTCTTGGGGTCCAGCAGGGGATGGCGGGCACGGCGCAGGTAAATAGAGCCGTTGCGACGGATCTCCGGGCGCATGGCGTCCATCTTATAGCTCAGCTGGCCCCGGGCAAAGATCAGGTCAAGGCGGACCAGGGTATCATAGTCTGCCTGGATATCCCGCTTGTGGTCCGCGGCGTCGGCGGAGAGCTCGGAGAGGATGCGGTCGATCTCCTTTTGCTCCTTGGCCTGGAGCTCAATGAACTGGTTGTTGGCCTGGACCACGCCCATGGGCTCCACGAAAACGGTTGCACCGGTGGAGGAAACATCGTGGACAAGGCCGGGGAGGTTGCCCTTTTGCTCCGCTTTTACCGGCACCACGAAGCGGCCGTCCCGCTGGGTGATGATGGCCTCCTGCAGGATCTTGGCGTAGGAGGGGGAGGAGATGATGCGCTGCAGAATTTCCCGGCTCTTGGCCTGGGCCTGGCGCATATGGCGGCGGATGTCGGCAAGCTCCGGGCTGGCCGCGTCGGCGATGATGCCCTCCTCCGGGATGCAGCGCTTGATCTTTTCCTCCAGGAAGCGGTTGCCTTTCAGGGAGAGGAAAAACTGGTCCAGCGCGGTGCGCTCCTCTGCCTTTTCGTTGAAGTATTCCTTGCAGCGGCGGGCAGCGGTGAGGAGGTCCGCGATGCGAAGAAGCTCCCCGGTGTTCAGTCCGCCGCCCCGGTCCGCCCGGCTGAGGGACTCCGCTACCGTTTTCACGCCGGAGAAGGAGGGGGCGCCGTAGAGGCCGATCATGGTCCGTGCCGCATCGGTCTGGTCCAGCAGACGCAGAACTTCCTCGGTCTCCGTCTCAGGCCGCAGCCCAAGGCAGCGCTCCTTGGCTTCCGGGGAAATGGCCTGCTGGGATAAAAGCTCCAGCACCCGGGGAAGCTCCAGGGTGCGGATGGATTTTTCAAATAGTTCGCTCATCAGTCAGTTCCTTTGCTTTCAAAGTAAACTCTTATAAAAGTCCAGTGTGCGAAAGCCCCGCTCCAGTTGGGCGGTCATAAAGCCTTCGGCAGCGTTTCCGAAGCGCCGCAGGCTCTCCTGGTCCAGGTGGAAGGAGTAGAGCCGCTTGGGGTCGCCGTAGAGGATATGGCGCAAAGCCGCAAGGCTTCCCGGGTCCAGGGGCAGGGAATAGCCGCTCTCCCCCTTGCCGCACTTCTGGCACCGCACCACGCCCTGGGTGACGTCCAGCATAGGCCCATCCGGGGTTTCCGCGCCGCAGTAGGCGCAGCTGTCCGCCAGAGGCTCATAGCCCGCAAGGCTCAAAAGCTTCATCTCAAAGGCGGGTTTTACCAGTTGTGGGGCCTTTTTCAGGTGAGAAAGGGCATAAAGCCCGTTCAAAAGGTGGCGCAGGAGCTGGGAGGCATCCTGCTCCGGCGTGGTGACGGCCTCGGTAAGCTCCGCCATGTAAAAGCCAAGGCTCATGGCGGTCAGGTCCAGTTGGAGGCCCGTAAAAAGCTCCAGCGGGCTTGCCTCATTGGCGTAGTACCAGTCGCCCTTTTGGTAGAGGGTCCACTCACTGTATGCAAGGGCCTGGGCGCAGGCGGCGTACTTGCAGCTTTTTCGCCGTGCGCCCCGGGCGATGACGGAGATCTTTCCCAGGGTAGGGGTGAGGAGGGTGAGGATCTTGTCCGCCTCCTTGGTCTCCGTCTGGCGCAGGACTACGCCGGGGGTGACGATATAGGGCGTTTGCGCCATGGCGGGTCCTCCTTCTTATGTAAGGACCGGTAAGCGCACCGGTCCGCACAGGTCATTTCGGTTCTTCCTTGCTCATGGTTTTGTACCACATAAAGGCCATAGGGTCGCCTGTTGCCTGGAAGAGCGTCCAGAGGTCGTTTGGTTCCATTTCATCCCCTCCTCGGGGATAGTATGGCGAAAACCGTCGAATCTTATTCGTCCCGGTAGCCGAAGGAGCGGACGTAGTTCATGTTGTCACGCCAATTTTCTTTGACCTTCACCCAGGTCTCCAGATACACCTTGGTGCCCATGAACTTTTCGATGTCATGGCGGGCCATGGTGGAGATCTTCTTGAGCATAGCGCCCTGCTTGCCAATGATGATGCCCTTGTGGCTGGCCTTCTCGCAGTAGATGACGGCCTCCACGTCGATGACGCCGCTGTCCCGCTCGCTGAAGCGGGAGATCTCCACGGCGGTACCGTGGGGGATCTCTTTATCCAGGCACAGCAGCAGCTTTTCACGCACCAGCTCGCCCACCACCTGGCGCTCGGGCTGGTCGGAAGTTTCGCCGTCGGGGAACAGCTGGGGGCC
>JAFOCY010000081.1 GCA_017380995.1 Oscillibacter sp.
GAGCCTACGGTGGAACAGATCGCCAAGGAGCTGGATATTCCCCGGGAGGACGTAGTCTTCGCCATGGATGCCATTGTAGAGCCGGTATCCCTCTATGAGCCGGTATACTCCGACGGCGGAGACGCTATTTGCGTGATGGACCAGGTCAGCGACAACCGCAACACTGACGAGAACTGGACGGACCGCATTGCCCTGAAAGACGCCCTGGAACGTCTGGACGAGCGGGAGCGACGAATTTTGTCACTGCGGTTTTACGAAGGAAAAACGCAAATGGAAGTCTCGGCGGAGGTAGGGATCTCCCAGGCGCAGGTCTCACGGCTGGAAAAAGGGGCCATCAACACTATTAAGAAGAACATCCAATAGTTAAAACCGGGGCTGATGCCCCGGTTTTAACTTGTTTTTTGATAGACTATCAGCATGGAGCGGTAATTGTCACCATAGGTGTAAGTAGTAATCGTACCTGGGTGTGCCGTGACGGCACACCCAAGATTTTCGGTTAAAAGACGATGATGTTGGGGTTTAGGGTCAGAAGATGGTCGATGACCGATTGATCGTACTTAGCATAAGCGAGGACATATTCACCATACCCGTCACGCAAAGAAAGATCATTCCGTGGATATCCATCAAAATCGTTCCAACATTCAGGGTGAAGACGTAGTGAGACGCAGTCGCTCATAAGTAACATAGAATAGAGCTGATTTCCCTCTTCATCTTTCATTGGACGATCTCGAAGATATTTCCCGCCACGCATAAAGGCAGGGGCTTTTCTGATCCATATTATTTCAGAAGGATCTATTTTCTTTGATCTAAGTATCCGAAAATATAGTGAGTTATCTTGGACGTATAGACCACTTTTGCTTGTCAAATACATTCCCAAAATAGTGAAAGCAATAGTTGCAATGACTTCTGTTTCGGTTTGTTGGAGAGAGCAAGAACCATTGAAAAAACCTACAGCCGTTATAGACAGAAGCATAATACATAAACCTACAAATCCTACTTCAGGATAATTATGACTCAATCTAACAAAAGTTTTCATTATTTAACCCCTTGCATGAACAAATAGAGACAGTTTTCCAAGCTTAGACATACAGATTCCCGCTCTGGATGATGGCCACGAGGCTGGGGGAGTAGTTGTAGTTGTTGAGCTTCAGGGGGTCATCGCCGTAGATCATGTTGCCTACGTTCCAGTGGGGGGCCTCCTGGGTGAAGCGGCCGATGACGGGGTCATAGTATCTGGCCCGGAGATAGTAAGTCCCAGTCTCCTTGTCATAATACTGCCCGGCGTAGCGGAAGGGGTTGGCATCCGTGGAGACAGGGTTTTACACTGGGGACTTCCCGGTTTTTTATTTTGTTTTCTGGTAAGCCACACGTTCGGAGCCATCGTCAATGACGATGACGCCGCAATATGTAAAGCCGCAGCGGTCCAGGGCGGAGCGCATGGGGGCGTTGTCCCGGTGGGTATCGATCTTGAGGCTGGGGCACCGGTCCAAACACCACTCGGTGCACACCTCCACCATCCGGGGAAACTTCCCCGTGGAGGCGATGCGGTGGATCACACCGTAGGGGCCTTCGGCAGTCCAGGCGCCGTCGATTTCCCGGTAGGTAGGCTCCACATCCTCTCCAAAGAAGAAACAGAAAACCGCCGCCGTCTCCCCCGCTTCCTCGGCAACAAACAGGTGACCCTGGCGGATATCGTCAGCCACCATCTCCCATTTGGGATAGCCGTTGATCCACTGGTTAGCGTTGCCGCTTTGGCGCATATAAGCCCGTCCCTGATCATAAAGGGGCATGATGGCATCTAATTCGGACAGCAAGGCAGGTCTGATGTTCATAAGATTCTCCCGTCTATTGTTATAAAATTAGTATAGCACAAAAAGGACGAGCGGACAATCCCCTTCCTTCTCCGGCGAGGAGTCATCTATTATTTTTCGAAAACCTTCTGAAGCATGGCAAAATCATTTGACGCATTTATGAGAAACGGGTACAATAGATGCCAAATAGACAGGAGGTTTTTTGAAATGGAACTTCAAAAAATCAGAGAATTTCGCAATACCCGCAGTTCTTACTGTGTCAAAAACGGCATCTATCTGGAGGAACTGAATATCGGCTATGCCAAAGTCACCAAAACTGTGACAGAGGACGACCTCAATCCCCTGCTGTACGCCCATGGCGGAGTCTATTTCGCCGTGGCGGACACCGCCTGCGGCAGCGCCGTCATTTCCCACGGCAGAATGGTCGTAACCATCAGCGGCAGCTACAATTACTTCCGCAGCGCCAAAGCAGGTGACACGCTCATCTGTGAAGCCCACGAGGTAAAGCACGGGAAAACCGTCTGTGTTTCCGAGTGCACCATCAAAGATCAAGACGGAACCCTTCTTGGTAACGGCAGCTTTACCTTCTATCAACTGGACCAGGAGGTCCCTGATATAAAAGCATAAAAAAACGGAGTGCAATGCACTCCGTTTTTTGCTGATTATTTTTTGAAGCTGTCCTTCAAAGAGACGCTGCGGTTGAACACCAAGTGCTCGGGAGAAGAGTCCTTGCTGTCCATGCAGAAGTAGCCAAGGCGCATGAACTGGAAGGAAGGTGCGGTCTTGCCGGCCTTTTCGGTCTTCTCGTAAGCCTCGGCTTCCGCCACCAGACCCTGCTCCACCTTACAGCCCTGGAGGACCTCCAAAGAGGCGGGGTTCAGGCAGTCGATGAAGTCCTTGTCGGCGCCGTCGGGATCGGCATCGGTGAAGAGGTAGTCATACAGACGCACCTCGGCATCCACAGCGGTGGAGGCATCCACCCAGTGGATGGTAGCGCCCTTAACCTTGCGGCCGTCAGCGGGATCGCCGCCGCGGCTTTCGGGATCGTAAGTGCACAGGACCTCGGTGACATTACCGTTTTCATCCTTCACACAGCCGGTGCAAGTGATGAGGTAGGCGCCCTTCAGGCGGCACTCCAGGCCGCCGGGAGTCAGACGCTTATACTTGGGAACGGGAACTTCCAGGAAGTCATCAGCCTCGATCCAGAGGTTCCGGGAGAAGGTGATCTCACGGGTGCCGGCATCGGGATCGAGAGGATTGTTCTCCACGGTGAGTTTTTCCACCTGGCCCTCGGGATAGTTGGTCACTGTGAGCTTGATGGGACGCAGGACCGCCATGGTACGCTCAGCAGTCTCGTTCAGGTCCTCCCGGAGGCAGTGCTCCAGGAAGCCGTAGTCCACGGTAGAGTCAGCCTTGGAAACACCGATGCGCTCGCAGAAATTGCGAATGGACTTAGAGGTATAGCCGCGGCGGCGCAGACCGCACAGGGTAGGCATACGGGGATCGTCCCAGCCGGAGACACGGCCTTCCTCCACCAGGCGGCGAAGCTTGCGCTTGCTCATGACGGTGTAGTTGATGCCAAGGCGGGCAAACTCGATCTGGCGGGGCTTGCTGGGCACATCGGTATTGTCGATGACCCAGTTATACAGGGGACGGTGTGCCTCGTACTCCAAAGAGCAAAGGCTGTGGGTAATGCCCTCCAGGGCATCCTGAATGGGGTGGGCAAAGTCGTACATGGGGAAGATGCACCACTTGGTTCCCTGGCGGTGATGCTCGATATACCGGATACGGTAGATCACGGGGTCTCGCATATTGAAGTTACCGGAGGCCAAGTCGATCTTAGCGCGGAGCGTGTACTTACCCTCAGGGAACTCACCATTGCGCATCCGCTGGAAGAGGTCCAGGTTCTCCTCGATGGGGCGGTCACGCCAGGGGCTGCGGGCAGGCACACCGATGCTGCCGCGGTACTCACGGAACTCCTCGGGAGTCAGCTCACACACATAGGCAAGGCCACGCTTAATGAGGCCAATGGCCAGTTCGTAGGTCTTTTCAAAATAGTCAGAGCCATAGTACATCCGGTCATCCCAGTCAAAGCCCAGCCAGTGGATATCCTCCTGGATGGCCTCGACAAACTCGGTGTCCTCCTTGGCAGGGTTGGTATCGTCAAAACGGAGGTTGCAAAGGCCGCCGTACTTCTCAGCAGTGCCAAAATCGATGGTCAGAGCCTTGCAGTGGCCGATGTGAAGATAGCCGTTGGGCTCAGGGGGAAAGCGGGTATGGACCCGCATACCGGCATACTGGCCGCCTTCTGCGATGTCCTCATCAATGAAAGCGTGGATAAAGTTCCGGCTTTCCGTGGTTTCTTCTGCGGTATTCTTGATCTCTTCAGACATGGAGTTCAATCCTTCCTAACACTAAAGTGGATTCAAATGATTGGTCAGTATTATACAGAAAGTTCCCAGAAATTGCAAGGAAAATCCAATCTTCTTTCGCAAAACCTATTTTTTATCGCTCCAGCCAGTCTTCTACGATATCCTGCAAGGCAGATGGCGGCACTGCGCCTCTACGCAAAAGCTCTAAAAGCTGCAGCACCTCCCCTTTGCGGACAGTGATCTCCGGGATGCAAGCCTCCTCTTCCCGCCAACAAATCTTGACACCGTATTGTAAAGCTTCTCCGGAATAAGATATACAAAGATAATAGTAAATAGGGCTGCCCAAATAGTCAGTTGCTGCGATGAAGTCTATGGTCACGAGACTCCCTCCCCCCTCATATTCTCCCACAAAGGGAGATAATAGCTCGAAGGAGAAAAGAACTTTGTCGTTATTTGTCGCAGAAGGAAAAAAGCTCCATACCCGATGGTACGGAGCTTTGCTCATTCTTCCCAAGTGAGGAAGCTTTCTCTGTCATAGAGGAGGTTTAATGCCTCCAGAAGTCCATTGGCTGTCAGATGTTCCGGAAGATCCAGCTTTTTCAAAAGGGCTTTGCGCTTTTCCGTAGAATTGGCTCCGCCGGTAAGTCCCAGAGCAAAGAGATCTGCCTTTGTGATAGGCTCTCCCTTCGGGATCTCCTCCCCTTCCTCCTCCAGGAACGTAGCCCCGGCGCGGCGGAGAGCTTCGATCAAAACCTCCGGGCGCATCCCCTCCACGCCGAGCTTCCCTTCTTTACCGGGCGTACGCTTGCGGCGTTCCTTGCCGCGGACATCCGGAATATAGGCCTGCTTCACCAATTCTTTGGGTAAAGCGCCTTTGAGATAATTGCGGATCACAAAGCCTGCACCGTCACTGTCGGTCAGAACGATCAGCCCCTGTTTTTCAGCCAAGCGCCGCAAAAAGGCAAGCTTTTCCTTATCATTAAAAACCGAAAAGCCACCCAAGGTGACAATGGTGGCATCCACCACCTGAGAAAGGACGTTTTTATCATACCGTCCTTCTACCACAATGACTTCCTTGATCTTCCTCATTTCCGCCGTGCCCCCAGTGCGATCAACAGTGATTTCAGTTCCCCGGCAGCATCGATTCCCCGTTCGCTTTTCAGCCGGCGGTCCAGCACCTGACACATCTTCACCGAGTCAGCGCACCACTCGGCGCTGGTTCGTTTGGCCGCAGTCATCAAAAGCTTTGCCGGATAGTCAGACTTCATCTCCCAAAGCTCCATGAGCCAATATTTGTCCCGTCCGCTGTCCAGCGCCAACCGCGCGGTATGGATGCGCCGCAGCTGACTGCCCAATGCTGCCAGGATCATAATGGGCTCCTGCTGCATTTTCAGAAGATCTCCCAGAATAGATGCCGCCAGATCATAATTACCCTGCAGCACCGCGTCAGAGAGCTTGAAGACCTCCGCCGAGAGGATGGGATCTGCCACGGCGTCAATATCTTTTTGCGTAATGGTCTTACCCTTCGCATAAGCACCGATCTTGGCGATCTCGGGCACCAGCCCCGTCATCAGTCCCCCGCAGGTGAAGATCAGGTATTCCGCCGTCTGCCGGTCGATCTCCTTCCCCAGGGCTTTGAAGCGCCGTGCGATCCAGGCAACCAGGTCGCTGCTGTCCGCCGCTTTGAACTCTACGGCCTGCACATTGTCCGTAATGGCCTTGCAGAGCTTTTTCATGGTGCGGTTCGGCTTATACTCCACGGTATCGTACACAAAGACCACGCAGCAGTATTCCGGGATATCTCCCAAAAAGGCAATCAGTTTTTCCCTCTGCTCCTCAGCAAGCTTAAAAATATCGTAGTCAGAAACAATCAGCAGCGTCCGCTCCGCCATCATAGGCATAGCCTCCGCCATCTCCACAAGACTCTGAACGGTCAGATCCTTCCCTTCCAGAGCATGAAAATTGAACTCCTCAAACCCCTCCGGAATCAGTTTTTTCCGCAGTTCTCCCAGGTAATATTCCCTGAGATAGCTTTCCTCGCCACAAAAAATATACGCGCAGCCAAGGTCTCCGCCAGAGAGGTCTGCTTTTAACTTTTGAAAAGCCTCATTGGATTTGGAAGCTTTTTTTGCAACTGCCATAGTGGTCTCCTTGTATCATGGATTCAAAGAAAGGTGGATATCCCCCTGAAGATCGGTACGCCAGACCGTGCAGCCCGCCTGCACCAGGCGCTGAAGGGTCTGGGAGGCCGGGTGGCCGTAGCTGTTGGAGCCTACGCTGATACAGACCGTCTCAGGTGTCAGCGTTTCCAACAGAACCTTGGATGTAGAATTTTTCGCGCCGTGGTGTCCCGCCATCAGAACGTCTGCTTCCGGAATCCGGTAAGTATCCAGCAGGAGCTGTTCTGTCTCTTGAGACATATCGCCGGTGATCAGGAGCGTATCTGTGCCGGACATGGCCAAAGCAGAAAGTCCCCGTTCATTATCTGTCTTTTCCCCTAAGGGCGGATAAATAGTCATTGTTGTTTGGCCAAGGGTGATATGATGCAGGCGGCGGATCGTAAGGATCTCACTCCCCCGTCCCTGCGCCGCCGCAAGGATCTCCGTCTGGAGCCCGGAATCATCCGCATCCGGAGGAAGTAAGAGCGTCTCCACCTCCATCCTTGTCAAAAGTCCGGGAACACCGGATACATGATCGCTATCATAATGGGTCAGAAGCAGATAGTCAAGACGCTTGCATCCCATGGTTCGAAGCTGCTGGGCAGCAAGATCCCCGGCATCCACCCAGCTGCTGCCGCTGCCGCAGTCCACAAGTGCAAATTGATCGCCGGACTTTAAAACCACACACTGCCCCTGTCCCACATCCAGCACGATCACGTCCAGCCCACTGCGGTACTGAAGCTGCCCCGCCTTTACAGTAATTACCAGAGTCAATATGGCAAGGACAGCAGAAAGCGCGTACTTTCTCCGTCCCTTCCCTCCCAAAACCCAGGCCAGGGCAAAAAGGATATAGACATATACCAGCCAGTATTTGAGATAAGGATTTGCAAAGCTCACCGCGTGATGCGGAATATGAGAGAGGACTTCCGCCGCGCCTAAAATATAATCGATCAGAAGCCCCGGGATCACCGCCAGTACCTTCCCCAACGGCAGGAAAATCAAGCCCGCTGTCACACTCAAAAGCCCTGTCACAAAGGCCAATCCCGCCGCCCAAAGGCAAAGAAGATTGCTCAAAGGCGAGATCAGTACCAGATCCCCAAAGTACCATGCCGAAAGAGGTATGGTAAATACAAGGGCGCCCATGGTAGCACAAACCGAAGAAACGCAAAAGCGCACCAGCCATCCGCTTCTTCCTTCCGGGATCAAAAAACGGTACAGTGGTCCAGGAAGCCACAGCATACCCGCCATTGCCGCAAAAGACAGCTGCAGGCCAATAGAGGTGGCGGCAAAAGGATTGATCAGCAAAATCAGAAAAAGGGCTGCCAAGAGACTGGTGGGTCCGTCGTTCTCCCGCCGGAAAATAGGAGCGATCAGGCTAAAGGAGAGCATAACGAAGGCACGGAGCACCGAAGGGCTCCCTCCTGTAAGCAGAACATAAAAAGCCAGGACCGCTATCGTAATACCAGCCAGAAGACGCTCGTGATGCAGTCCAATGAGCAAAACCGCAATGGCCATAAGATAGCCGCAGTGCATACCCGAAACCGCCAGAATATGATATAGCCC
>JAFOCY010000082.1 GCA_017380995.1 Oscillibacter sp.
GCGCGGCTACAGCTCCCCCTCCTACGATGAGGCCTTGTTTTCCCTCCAGCTCTATAAAAAAAGGAAAATAACTCATGTTGCCCCTCCGTTTTGCGGGTAGTCGTAGTAGTACTGCCAGCCCTGCTCCGTTTGTGTACGGCCCAAAGAGACACCGAAAACTCGGCCCAGGATGCCGGAGCGAAATACGGCGTCCGGCGTGTCCAAAGCCTGCAGGCGGCCCTGGGCCAGTACGCCGATGCGGTGGGCACTGCGCAGGGCAAGACACAGGTCATGAAGAACGGCGACCACAGCCTTGCCTTCTGCCGCCAATTTTTGGGCCATTTCCATGACCTCCAACTGATGGCGGACATCCAGATATGTAGTGGGTTCATCCATGAAGATGGTTTCCGTATCCTGAGCCAGCGCCATGGCAAGATATACCTTTTGCCGCTCTCCGCCGGAAAGCTGGGGCAGATGCCGTTCTTCCAGTTCTTGTGCCCCCACCCATTCCATGGCCTTGGCGGCAATTTCCCGGTCACACTTACGGTAGCGGCGGGGATAGTCCAGATAAGGGAAGCGGCCGTGGAGCACCATGCGTCCGGCCGTGATATTGGGGACGTTCCGGGACTGGGGCAGGAAGGCCGCCTTTTGGGCGATCTGGCGGGGGGTGAGGGAAGCGGCTTCGATGCCATCAAAAAGGACCTGGCCCTCGAACTGAGGCTGCAGCCCCAGGATCGTGCGCAGGAGCGTGGATTTGCCGCAGCCGTTGGGGCCTACCAGAATGAGGACCTGACCTGGTTCAAAGCGGATAGATACCTGTTCCAGGACAGGACTGCCGCCATAGCCTACAGAAAGATCACGAATTTCGACCACGAATACGGCCTCCTTTCTGACGAAACAGCAGCCAAAGGAAGAAGGGGCCGCCTACAAAGGACATCACGATGCCTACCGGCAGCTGGTAAGGGCTGAACAGCACCCTGGATAAAAGCTCGCAGGCTGACAGCAGAGCCGCGCCGCCCAGAGCGGAGCCGAGGAGCAGCGGGAGGCTGTTTTCCCCGATCAGGCGGCGGATGATGTGGGGCACGATCAAGCCAACAAAGCCCAGAAGGCCGCAAAAGCTCACCGCCGCTCCGGCAAGAGCTGCCGCGATGAGAAGCAGAAGGGTCCGGATGGGCTTTACGGGAAGTCCCAGGCTCTGGGCGGTATCCGGTCCCAGGGTCAGAATATCCAGCTGGGGAGAAAGGGTCAGGGCTAGGACCAGGGCAACGAGGATGATAAGGGCCGCAGGTGCCAGGCGGCTCATGGTAACACCGGAAAACCCGCCGATGCGAAAATCGGAGTAACCGGCCAGGGCCTCCGGCACCACCGTGACGATGGCATCAATGCCGGCGGAAAAAATGTTGGAGATGGCAACGCCAGATAGGATCAGGGAGATCCTGGAGGCTCCGATCCGCTCTGAGATCCCTACCACCAGCATGACCCCCAGAAAGGCGCCCAGAAAGGCGGTGAGGGGATTCAGCCATACCGCGGAAGGGAAGAGGGCGCAGCTGGCAGCCACCAGAAGGCCTGCTCCGGAATTGACGCCGATGATGTTGGGTGCTGCCAGGGGATTGGCCAGCACAGATTGGATGATGGCTCCGGATACTGCCAGGGCCGCCCCGGCCAAGAGACTTGCGCAGCACCGGGGCAGGCGGAAGTGAAGGATGATGCCAATGGAACTGTCAGAGGCAGAGGTGCCAAAAAGGACCTGAAGGATATCCCCCGGAGAGAGGTCTACCGCGCCGAAGCAGATGTTGAAAAAGGTGCTTAGAAGCGTCAGGAGCAGGAGAACGACACAAAAGGGCACAGGGTGCCGTAATTTATGGATAAAGGATATCAGCGAGCTTTTCATAGGCTTCTCCCCAGCGGTCATTGGGTTTTAGATTGTAGAGGGCGGGGTCCATGATGTGGAGCCGTCCTTCCTGCACAGCGGTGAGCATCTCCCAGGCGGGATTGCTAAGGAGGGTCTTTTCCAGCAGCGCTTCGGCTTGGGTGGGATCGCTGCCCTGGATGACCAGGAAGATATGCTCCGGGTCCTCCTGCAAAATGACCTCCATGCTCAGCTCCTCCAGAAGGCCGCCGTCGGCGATATTTACGCAGCCAAGGTCTCGAAGCATCTCTCCAAGGACACTGTCGCGGCTGCTTTTCACCTTGCAGCTGGAGCCGGTGGCGCGGACATAGAGGACACGGGGGGCGAAGCCGTCGGCTTTTTCGCGGGCGGCGTCCACCTGGGCCAGGATATCTGTACCGTAGTGCCGATAATTTTCTTCAAAGCCGGTGATGCGGGTGCAGATCTCCAGCATCTCCAGATACTCCTCAAAGGAGGATACTTTGAAGTACGCTGCATTCAGGCCCATGGCTTCGAAGGTCTCCAGCAGTTCCACCTGGGCGGCGGTATTGCTGCTGGCGATCACCAAGTCCGGCTGAGCGGCCAGGAGCAGCTCCAGATTCGGCTCCTTCACGGCGCCAAGATTGACAACATCCTCATCAAGGCCCAGATCA
>JAFOCY010000083.1 GCA_017380995.1 Oscillibacter sp.
AGCACGCGCTCGTTTTTCGCGGAGCGTTCTTTGATCTCGGCCATCAGGTCGTCGATCTGGCCTTCCACAGGGCGGACTTCCACCTTGGGGTCCAGGAGGCCTGTGGGGCGGATGACCTGCTCCACGATATTGTCTGCACGCTCTCGCTCATAGGGGCCGGGAGTGGCGGAGACGAACAGGGCCTGGCCGATATGGTCTTCAAATTCCTCGAATTTCAGGGGGCGGTTATCAAAGGCGCAGGGCAGGCGGAAGCCGTACCGCACCAGGGATTCCTTTCTGGCCCGGTCGCCGTTGTACATGGCCCGGACCTGGGGCAGCGTCACATGGCTCTCGTCCACAAAGAGGATGAAATCATCGGGGAAGAAGTCCAGCAGCGTCATGGGGGCGGAGCCTGCCGGACGCTCGGAGATGATGCGGGAATAGTTCTCAATGCCGGAGCAGTAGCCCAGCTCCGCCATCATCTCCATGTCGTATTCTGTCCGCTGGCGGATGCGCTGGGCTTCCACCAGCATATTGTTTTCTTCGAAGTACGCCACCTGGTCTTCCAGCTCCGTGCGGATCTGGCCGATGGCACGCTCCATCTTGTCTTTCGTGGTAACATAGTGGCTGGCGGGATAGATGGCGATATGGTTCAGGTGGCGGTTCACATTTCCGGTCAGGGGATGGAACTCGCTGATCCGGTCGATCTCATCGCCGAAAAACTCCACACGGATGGCTTTATCCCTGTAGTAAGCGGGATAGATCTCCACCGTGTCGCCCCGGACCCGGAACATATTGCGCTCAAAGGCGATGTCGTTGCGCTCGTAGCGGTTCTCTACCAGACGGCGGAGGAGCTCGTCCCGGTCCCACTCGGCGCCTACCCGCAGGGAGATCACCATTTTCGCAAAATCGTCCGGCTCACCCAGACCGTAGATGCAGGAGACGGAGGACACCACGATCACATCCCGCCGCTCCAGCAGGGCGCAGGTGGCGGAAAGGCGCAGGCGGTCGATCTCGTCGTTGGTGGAGGCGTCCTTGGCGATATAGGTGTCGGTGTGGGGGATATAAGCCTCGGGCTGGTAATAGTCGTAGTAGGATACAAAATACTCCACGGCGTTTTCCGGGAAGAACTCCTTGAACTCGGCGCAAAGCTGGGCCGCCAGGGTCTTGTTGTGGGCCAGGACCAATGTGGGCCGCTGGAGCTTTTCTATGACCTTGGCCATGGTGAAGGTCTTGCCGGAGCCGGTGACGCCCAGGAGCACCTGCTCCTTCAGGCCCTGCTCGAAGCCCTCCGCCAGGGCTGCGATGGCCTGGGGCTGGTCACCGGAGGGAGTATAGGAGGATACGACTTTGAAATCCGGCATGGAAGGGCCTCCTTTCGGGGAAATTGGGGCAGTGGGTTTATGTTATCATAAATCCGAAGAAAAATCAAACGTTTGTTCTATTATAAAAATCCGGAATCGGCCATGGAGACATAATCCCCATCCGCCACAATGATGTGGTCCGTGAGCGTGACACCGATCGTGGCCAGGGCGGCCTTTACCCGGTCGGTGACGGCATAGTCCTCGTGGGAGGGCAGGGCGATGCCGCTGGGATGGTTGTGAGAGAGGATCACAGCGCTGGCGGAGGTCAAGATCGCGTTTTCCACCACCTGGCGGACATCCACCGCGGCGGCGGTGACACCGCCTTCGCCCAAAAGCTTGCAGGCAAGCAGTTTTCCCTTCTGGTCCAGGCAAAGCTGATATACCAGCTCCCGTTTTTTTCCGCTGTACCGGGTGAGCAGATATTTTCCGGCTCGTTCCGAGGAGTTGAGCACATGTTCGGAAGCCGCGTCATCTATGGCGGCTTTTTGGTTGATCTGGGCTACCGTATGGATCAAAATGGCGGCGCTTTTGCCGATGCCCTCCACCTTCTGCAGGTCTTCCACCGGGGCATTGAGCACCGCGGAGAGGGAACCGTAGCGGTCCATCAGGGCGTGGGCGATGGGGTTGGTGTCCCGCCGGGGGATGGCGTAGTAAAGAAGCAGCTCCAGGGCCTCATGGGGAGCAAATCCCTCCAGGCCGCCGGCGAGGAACCTCTCCCGCATCTTTTCTCTGTGACCATCATGGATGCCCATGGAGCACCGCCTTTCCGTTAAAAACCTTAATAAAATATTATACCACGGGAAAAGGAGACCTACAAGTGCTTTTCGGAGAAGAGAAATGCGGAAAAGTGGTTGACAGAAGAACATTTCTGGCATAATATAAAAAGTGGCCGAAAGGCTGAAAATGTGCATATATCCGGTAGGTAAGGCTACCACATAGGATATGGACCGCTGCCGCGAAGTGATGGAGACATCATAAGAGGGTTTGAGCAGGTGATATCGAAACACGAAGGTATCATCTAATGCGGTTTCACCGCCTTGTGGCGCTAAAGCTTGAACGGTCGCGTGAGATGGCCCCGCGGGGGGTGGTCCCACATGGAGGGTTCCAGTCGTACCGGAAGGCACGATTGGGATTTTTTATTTTATCGAAAAATCTGAGGATTTTTCGGTAGTAGGATTTGCAGCTTGCTGCAGCGCACTCGGGCTTGCAGCCCTCGCACGTTTGCAAGCTGAGCGGTATTTTTGCCCACGTACACGCCGCGGTCAAAAATAATGGATGTATTTGCCGCTTTTGCGGTAAACTCTGCGTAAGCATCCGGCAGAGTGACAACATGGGGAAGGAGGAGTCGGCTATGTTTGAATTTGAAGAAGAACGTGCAGAACTGCTGGAGAAGATCGAGGATCTGATCGAGCGAAAATGCTATGCTGAGCTGCGCGACCTGCTTTTGCCCATGGAGCCGGCGGATATCGCTTCCCTGGCCGGTGATGTGGAGGAGAAACTGCCGCTGCTGTTCCGCCTTTTGCCCAAAACGGCGGCAGCGGAGGTGTTTGTGGAACTGGAGAGCGATGAGCAGGAGATGCTCATCACCGGCTTTTCCAACGCCGAGCTGAAGGAAGTGCTGGACGAGCTGTATCTGGATGACGCGGTCGATATCGTGGAAGAGATGCCCGCCAACGTTGTCAAGCGCATCCTGCAGCACTCCGACCCCGAGATGCGAAAGAGCATCAATGAGATCCTGAAATATCCCGAGGACTCCGCCGGCAGCATCATGACCACGGAGTTCGTGGACCTGAAGGAGAACCTGACGGTGGAGGACGCTTTGAAGCATATCCGCCGCACTGCCCAGGACAAGGAGACCATCAACGTCTGCTACGTGACAGATGTTCACCGCCACCTGCTGGGCTGGGTCTCCATTCGGAATCTGATCCTCTCGGAAGAAGATGACCTCATTGGGGACATCAT
>JAFOCY010000084.1 GCA_017380995.1 Oscillibacter sp.
CGCCTCCGGGAGAGGCTGGTAAGGCTGGAGGGAAAATGGCTGGGCGGCCTGTGGGTGGATGAATAAACATTCGCAAAAAAGAGAATATTCACACGGAAATGCAGATTGCATTCCAACGAACGCCGGCGGGAAATTCCCGCCGGCGTTCGTTGGTAGAGGGACTGCGTTTTGAGGAATTGAAGGAATGGCCCAGGAAAGTTATGGAAAACTTCTTAGATATATCTAAAAATATGCAGAAAACTTGTGCAAGATGCCGGTTGAATAAATATGCACTTTAGCGTATTATTTACCCATAACAAAAATACATCATACCTTTGGAGGCAACCTGTATGAAAAAGAATAAAGAAGACATCAAGAAAATCGTCCTGGCCTATTCCGGCGGTCTGGATACTTCTATTATCATTCCCTGGCTGAAGGAAAACTACAATAACCCCGAGATCATTGCTGTGGCCGGCGACGTGGGCCAGAACGATGAGCTGGAGGGCCTGGAGGAGAAGGCTATCAAGACCGGCGCTTCCAAGCTCTACATCGCAGACTGCACCGACGAGATGGTGGATGATGTCATCATCCCCTCCATGATGATGGGCGCTACTTATGAGGGCTACCTGCTGGGTACCGCCTTTGCCCGCCCCATCATTGCCAAGCACCTGGTGGAGATCGCCAAGGCCGAGGGTGCCGATGCCATCTGCCACGGCTGCACCGGTAAGGGCAACGACCAGATCCGCTTCGAGCTGACCATCAAGCGTTTCGCCCCCGAAATGACCATCATCGCCCCCTGGCGTGAGTGGGACATCAAGGGTCGTGACGAGGAGATCGACTATGCCGAGGCCCACAACGTGCCTTTGAAGATCAACCGCGAGACCAACTACTCCAAGGATAAGAACCTCTGGCACCTGAGCCACGAGGGCCTGGACCTGGAGGACCCCGCCAACGAGCCTCAGTACGATAAGCCCGGCTTCCTGGAAATGGGCATCTCTCCCTTCAAGGCTCCCGAAGAGCCCACCTATGTTACCATCGACTTTGAAAAGGGCGTGCCCGTTGCCGTGGACGGCGAGAAGATGAAGGGCAGCGACATTATCCGCAAGCTGAACAAACTGGGTGGCGAGAACGGCATTGGCCTGCTGGACATCGTGGAAAACCGCATGACCGGCATGAAGGACCGCGGCGTTTACGAGACTCCCGGCGGCACCATCCTCTACCGTGCCCATGAGATCCTGGAGCAGATCACCGTGGATAAGGACACCATGCACATGAAGCGCAAGCTCGCCGTGGACTTTGCCGACCTCATCTACAACGGCAAGTGGTTCACCCCCCTGCGTGAGGCCCTCACCGCCTTCGCCGTGGAGACCCAGAAGTATGTCACCGGCCAGGTGAAGCTGAAGCTCTACAAGGGAAACATCATCACCTCCTCCGTCACCTCTCCCGTGAGCCTCTACTCTGAGAAGATCGTGACCTTCGAGGAGAGCGATTACGACCAGACCGACGCCACCGGCTTCATCAACCTCTGGGGCCTGCCCGATAAGGTACTGGCTCTGAGAGAGCAGGGCCTGCTTTAATCAAAGAGGGGATTTCATCCCCCCTTTGGATTCCCCCTCACCAGTCTGTGGACTGGTGGACGCCGCCCAAGGCGGCTGGGTCGGGGAATTTTCGGCAGGCACATGTCCTGCCGAAAATGATTTGAAAATGAACACAAGCAGACGGCGGGACGGAGGATCTTTCCTTCGCCCCGCGTCGGCAATGAAAGGACAATTCCTATGAAACTTTGGTCCGGGCGCTTCGGCAAGGATACCGACGCCCTTGTTGACGAGATCAATGCCTCCATCACCTTCGACCAGCGCCTCTACCGGGAGGACATCGAAGGAAGCCTGGCCCATGCCGCCATGCTGGGCGCCCAGGGCATTATTTCCATGGAGGACGTAGCCGCCATTACCGAGGGCCTCAAGGGCATCCTCGCAGATATCGAGGCGGGGAAGGTGGAATTCACCACCGACAACGAGGATATCCACATGAACGTGGAGAGCCTCCTCACCGAGCGCATCGGCGACGCCGGCAAGCGCCTGCATACCGCCCGCTCCCGCAACGACCAGGTGGCCCTGGACTTCCGGATGTACGTCCGCAAGGAGATCCCCGTCATCATCGACGCCCTTCTCGAACTGGAGGAGGTCCTTTGCAAGCAGGCCCGCCAGCACCAGATGGCGGTCATGCCCGGCTATACCCATCTCCAACGAGCACAGCCCATCTCCTTTTCCCAGCACCTGCTGGCCTATGCATCCATGTTCCGCCGGGACATTACCCGTCTGGAGGATTGCGCGCAGCGGTTGAATGAGTGCCCCCTGGGCAGCGGCGCTCTTGCCGGAACGACGTATCCCATCGACCGCTGGATGACTGCCAAGAGCCTGGGCTTTGATGCGCCCATGATGAACTCCCTGGACGGCGTTTCCGACCGGGACTACGCCCTGGAGCTTCTCTCCGACCTTTCCATCCTCATGATGCACATGAGCCGCTTCGCCGAAGAAGTGATCCTCTGGTGCAGCTGGGAGTTCAAGTTTGTGGAGCTGGACGATGCCTACGCCACCGGTTCCTCCATCATGCCCCAGAAGAAGAACCCCGACGTTGCGGAGCTGGTTCGCGGCAAGACCGGTCGTGTCTACGGCGACCTCATGAGCCTCCTCACCGTGATGAAGGGCATCCCTCTTGCTTACAACAAGGATATGCAGGAGGACAAGGAGCCTGTTTTTGACGCCATCGACACCGTGGAGGTCTGTATCCCCGTTTTTGCCGCCATGATCGAGACCATGAAGGTCCTCCCCGAGAATATGCGCCGGGCGGCCGGCAAGGGCTTTATCAACGCCACCGACTGCGCCGACTACCTCACCAAGAAGGGCATGCCCTTCCGGGACGCCTACACCATGACCGGAAGGCTCGTAGCCAAGTGCACCGCCGAAGGTAAAATGCTGGAGGAGCTGACCCTTTCCGAGCTGCAGGAGATGTCCGACCTCTTTGAGGAGGATGTGTACGAGGCTTTGAAGCTGGAAAACTGCATGATGCTCCGCACCAGCTACGGCGCCAGCGCCGTGGCCGAGACCACCCGGCAGATCGAAGCCATCGAGGCTTTTGTGGCTGAACACACTGTTTAATTTCAAGGAGGGTTCCCTATGAAACCCAAGATCTATATTGACGGCAAGGAAGGCACCAC
>JAFOCY010000085.1 GCA_017380995.1 Oscillibacter sp.
AAGAAGGCGCTGCCCATGCCGCCGCCAACAAAGCGGAAACTGACGGAAACGGCGTCCTCGTTGGTCACGCAGACGGCCCGACCTTCGCCATCTTCCACCATCATGCCCTCCCGGACGGTCCGTCCAGGCTGCACAGTATGGAACATGGCGCTGAGGGACTCCACTTCCTTGCCGGAGAGGTAGCGCATCAGGTCCACGAAATGGGAACCGATCTCCGTCACAGCCCGGTAGGGATCCGTATAGCGCCAGGACCAGGGGGCCGGCATCATCTGGAACTCCTGGCGGTAGTGTCCGTGGACCAGCTCCACAGGACCGCACTCATAGAGGCGCTGGCGAATTTCCTCGCAGGCAGGATAGAAGCGGTTATTAAAGTTCACAGCGGCAAGAACGCCCCGCTCCGCCGCCAGGCGGCACAGTTCCTCAGCCTGCGCGGCATCGAAGGTCAACGGCTTTTCGCAAAAAACCGCCTTTCCTGCCTCCAGAGCCATTTTCACATAGGGATAGTGCTCTCCCGGCGGGGTACACACATGGACTGCATCCACCTCCCGGAGCATTTCGGGAGTCAATGTGTCGGAATAGACGCCGCAGCCGTACTGCCCTGCGAACTGCTTGGCGCTCTCCTTCCGGCGGCTGACCACCCAAATAAGCTCATGACCCTGCTGACGCAGGGCCTGAGCGTGGTTATGGGCAATGAGCCCGGTACCGATGATTGCTGCGCGCATGGCTTAGCGCTTACCCTTGTCGTAGACTTCGCCGGCAGCCTTGGGGGGATGGTTCTTCTTGGAGAAGAACACCAGCAGGATCAAAGTCAGGACGTAGGGCAGCATCATGAAGATATCGGAATAGTTGCTGGGCAGGCCCATGTGCAGGCACAGCTGATAGCCGCCGGACTTGGCAAGGCCGAAGAACAGGCACACCGCGGCGGTGGGCAGAATGTTCCAGTTGCCAAAGATCATGGCGGAGATGGCCAGGTAGCCATAGCCCATGTAAATGCTGGGAGAGAAGTTGGCGGAGATGGAGTAGGCAAAGCAGATGCCGCCCACGCCGGAGAGGGCACCGGAGAGCATCACCGCCAGGAAACGGGTACGGGCCACATTGCCGCCGGCAGCGTCCACAGCCTGGGGATTCTCGCCGCAGGCCCGCAGGTGCATACCAAAGCGAGTCTTGTACATCAGATACCAGGCCACCACCGCGATACCGGCGATAATGAACTCAAAGGCGTACATATTCTTGAAGAAACCGCCGATGACAGGGATGCTGCTAAGGCCCGGGATGGTGAAGCGGTCGCACACGCCGAGGATGAACTTATTGGAGGAGTCGCCGTTCATCATCTTGTTGGCGGTGGAGGTAAGGAAGGCCGTCAGGGCGGTGCCAAGGATGTTGATGACAACACCGGAAATGGTCTGGTTTGCCCGGAAGTTGATGCAAAGCAGGGCGTGGAGAATGGCGTAGAGGCCGCCGCCGATGAACGCGGCCACCATGGCGATGTAAATGACCGCCTGGGAGCCGTCTCCAAGGGTAGGCATCAGGATCACAGCCACCAGCGCGCCCACAAAGGCGCCAAAGCCCTGGAAGCCTTCCACGGCCAGGTTCGTAATACCGCTCTTTTCGGAATAAATGGCGCCGATGGCCATGACCAGGAGGGGCATGGCAAAGGACAAACCGTCAATGAAGACTTTTTCCATTACTGCTTACCCTCCTTTTCTTTCTCAGCAGCCTTGAGCAGATCCCTCTCACGGCTGACACGGCGCTGGGCAGCATACCGGAAGTAGCCGCCGCAGGCGGAGAACATCAGCAAAATACCGGTGATCAGGTCGGAGATCTCCTTGGCAACGCCCAGGTTGGAGCTCATGTAGTTGCTGCCGCACTGGAAAATACTGATCAGGGCCGCGGCAAAGATGGCGCCCACGGGAGAGGCATTGCCCAGCATAGCAACGGCAATGGCGTCATAGCCCATGCCGGGAAGGGTCTTGGGCAGGATGGTATTGTAGGTGCCCAGGAAGTAGACAACGCCCGCAAGGCCTGCCAGCATACCGGAGAAGGCCATGGAGAAGATGAAGCGGCTGCCCACGTTGATGCCGGTGTACTTGGCGCAGGTGGGGTTGTTGCCCACGGCTTTGAGCTCAAAGCCGAAGACGGTCTTGTCAAAAATGAACTTGACCACAAAGGCCGCCACGATGGCCAGGACCATACCCAGGGGGACATTGCACTTCATGCCGGCGATCTGCACGTTCATCAGGGTCAGGCGGGAGGCGTCAGAGCAGATCTGCATGGAGCGGGTCAGCATATTGGCGTAGTAGGAGTTGATGAAAAAGCCGGTGCCGTAGCTGATGATGTAGTTGATCATCACAGAGGCCACGACCTCGTGAATGTTGAACTTATACTTCAGCCAGCCGATCAGTGCGCCCACCAATCCGCCGGTGAGAATACCCACCACGGCCACCAGGGGCTTGGCAATGAAGGCGTTGAGTTCACTGTAGCCAACGATGACGGTGGCAGTAAAGCCGGAGATCAGCATCTGGCCGGCAATGCCGATGTTGAAAAGGCCGGCCTTGAAGCCAATGATGAAGGCCAGGGATGCCAGGATCATGGGTGCCAGGGTGTTCATGGTGTTGAAGAGGTCGGTCAGGATACCCTGTCCGCCGCCGTACTTGCCCTTGGGAATGATGCCGGAGCCCTGCAGGAAGCTGGCAAAAGCGGTGATGGGGTTCTTGCCCATGACCACCAGCAGGATACTTGCGGTGATGAGGGCCAGGACGATGGCAAGGCCGGGCACGGCGATGCCGCCCCATTTTTCATGGGTCAGGAGGGCCGCC
>JAFOCY010000086.1 GCA_017380995.1 Oscillibacter sp.
CCGGGGAAGGAGCCGACAAACAGGCCGCAGAGGTTTTTGCACGGCTCAACGGCGGCGGAGAGGAAGCCTTCCATGCCGCAAAAAGCCTCAGCGCCGACCGCCTGGGCCCCCGCACCTTTTGCCCCGGGGACGGAACGCTGGTCCCTGAACTGGAGGAGGCCGCCGCAGCGTTGTCTGAGGGGCAGCTTTCCGGCATTTTGGAGTCGGAGGAGGGTTTCTCCATTTTGTACTGCCTGCCACTGGATATAGAGCAAATGCGCATACCCTGGCTGGATGAACAGCTGCGGACAAGGGTGGGGGAGGCGGATATCCAGGTCCTTTCCGGGTATGAAAATCTGGGTATTTCCGCCGGATTTCCATCCAATGAGAACAAAATCCAAGATTATGCGCAGCAGGCTTCGTCATCTTGACGAAAAGGGCTCGCGTTTTGTTAAAGTTTTGACAAAAATGGTCCTACCAAAGAAATTAACATTGACGAAGCCAGAGAAAGCATCTATAATCAGGTATAGCGAGAAAGTCCCCGTACCCGCTTGTCAAAAATTTGACGATCTTATTTTTGGCAGTAATCCTTGCGGCGTTCCCGCGCCGCTTACAAAAAATACATAAAACGGAGGAACACCATGAAAGATCTCTATATCGTCAATTGCTGCAGAACCGCTATCGGCTCTTTCGGCGGCTCCCTGAAGGGCGTCCCCGCTGCTGACCTGGGCGCTATCGTTGTCAAGGAAGCTCTCAACCGCGCCGGCATGAAGCCCGAGCAGGTCGACGAGCTGATGTTCGGCTGCATCCTGACCGCCGGTCTGGGCCAGAACGTTGCCCGCCAGGTCGCCATCAAGGCTGAGCTGCCCTATTCCGTTCCCGCTTACACCGTGGGCATGGTCTGCGGCTCCGGCATGAAGTCCGTCATCGAGGGCGCCCGCGCCATCCTGGCCGGCGACGCCAACGTGGTCGTCTGCGGCGGTACCGAGAACATGAGCGCTGCTCCTTACGCCATCCCCGCCGCCCGCTGGGGCGCCCGCATGGGCAACAACAAGATCATCGACACCATGGTGAACGACGGTCTGTGGGATGCTTACAACAACTATCACATGGGCACCACCGCTGAGAACATCAACGACATCTGGGGCATCAGCCGCCAGGAGCAGGACGAGTTCGCCGCTGCTTCCCAGAACAAGACTGAGGCTGCTCAGGCTGCCGGCCGTTTCGACGACGAGATCGTTGCCGTCCCCGTGAAGGTCAAGAAGGAGATTGTTGAGTTCAAGAAGGACGAGTTCCCCAAGGCCGGTGTTACCGCTGCCGGTATCGCTAAGCTCCGCGGCGCCTTCCCCGTTGGCCCCGAGTCTCCCGCTCCCCAGGTCGTCCACACCTTCGAGGTCACCGGCGCTCAGGAGACTGAGGACAAGGGCACCCAGCGTGTCACCGCTGCCAACGCTTCCGGTATCAACGACGGCGCTGCCGCCATCATCCTGGCTTCCGCTGAGGCCGTTGAGAAGTACGGCCTCAAGCCCATGGCTAAGCTGATCGGCTGGGGCCAGGGCGGTGTCGATCCCAAGATCATGGGCGTCGGTCCCGTTCCCGCTTCCCGCGCTGCCATGGCTAAGGCCGGCGTCACCATCGATGACATCGACCTGGTCGAGGCCAACGAGGCTTTCGCTGCTCAGTCCATCGCTGTTGCCCGCGAGCTGGGCTTCGATATGAGCAAGGTCAACGTCAACGGCGGCGCCATCTCCCTGGGCCATCCCGTTGGTGCTTCCGGCGCCCGTATCATCGTCACCCTGATCCACGAGATGCTCAAGCGCGAGGACGCCAAGAAGGGCCTGGCTACCCTGTGCATCGGCGGCGGCATGGGTACCGCTGTCGTGGTGGAGAAGTGCTAAGTTTCTGAACTGCCATCAAAATCTCCCCGGACTTCAAGTCCGGGGAGATTTTTTTCTTGCCATTTCCCGCCAACTGTACTACAATGTTTCCATCATAGGCAGAGTAGGCTGGCGCGTGTGAAAGGTAGTGCCGGGAAGACGGGATGTGCTTCCTGGACGAAACGGGGTGATTCCCCTGCAGTGCGCCATCCGCATCCGCTGCCGCATAGACGCGTTTTCCTCTCTGTGCGGCGTTCCGGGTACCGGACTGCCAATTTACAGGGAGGTATTTTTATGTCCATTTACAAAAACCCCTTTTCCCGGGCCTTCTGGCGCTGTGCCGCCGGAGAAGTGAAGCAGATGAAAAAGCTGACCTTCGCCGCCCTCATGATCGCCCTTTGCGTGATGCTGGGCTACGTGCCCTCCGTCCCCCTCTGGGGCGGCGCGGAGATCACCTGGGGCTTTCTGGCCCGGAGCGTGTGCGCCTGGGTCTGCGGCCCGGTGCTGGGAGCGGTGTTCGCCGTGGCGGAGGACCTGCTGAGCTTTTTCCTCACCGGCGGCGGGGGCTATCCCTTCTTCCCCGGCTATACCCTGACCACGGTGCTGGGTGTGCTCATCTATGCCCTGTTTTTCTACCGCCAGGAGATGACCATTCGCCGTATCTTCCTGGCAAAGCTGGTGACCAATGTGCAAAATGTACTGCTGGGCGCCCTGTGGTCCTCTATTTTGTACGGCAAGGCCTATCTGGTGATGGCCTCCGGCAGCGCCATTAAGAATTTGGTGATGCTGCCCTTCCAGACCGTCATCCTGGTGGTGCTCTTTACCGCCATCATGCCGGCCCTGGGACGGATGGGTCTGGTGGCAAAGCAGAAGGGAAAGTTAAAATGGTGACCTGCGGGCGGCCTGAAAGGCCGCCTGCTTTTTTAGCTTTTTGCATCGTTCACAAATTGTTTATACCCGCCCTGTTGACAACAGAGCGGGGCGGTGGTAAACTCGGTTTAGCACTCCGGGAGAAGGAGTGCTAAACCGGAAAGAAAAGGAGGGTGCGGCGTGGAATTGACCCAGCGCAAACGGCAGATCCTGAAAGTCGTGGTGGAAGACCACATCCGCACCGCGGAACCTGTAGGCTCCAAGACCATCGCCGCGGAGATGACCGGTAAGGTCAGCTCCGCCACCATCCGCAACGAGCTTGCGGACCTGACGGAGATGGGTTATCTGGAGCAGCCCCACACCTCCGCAGGGCGCATCCCCTCTCCCAAGGGCTACCGCTTCTATGTCAATGAGCTGATGGAGAGCCAGGCCCTGAGCGAGGATGAGCGCGTGCGCATCGACGAGTCGCTGCAGCTGCGCGGCGGCGAGATGGACCGGATGATGACCCAGGCGGGCAAAGCCCTTTCCTCCATCGTCAACTACCCCACTTACATGGCCACCACCCGCAAGCGCAGGCTCACCGTCCGCCGGTTCGACCTTTTGGGCGTGGACGGCGGCAACTGCATCGCGGTGGTGATGATGAGCAATGACCGGGTGAAAAGCCAGCTCCTCCAGCTCCAGCTGGATGTGACGGCAGAGCAGCTTCCCATTCTGGTGAACCTGCTGAACACCCACTTTGTAAATATCTCGGTCAGCGAGATGAGCCAAAAGCTCATGAGCGTGGCCGAGCAGATCCCGCCCCAGCTGTTCCTCCTGTTGAGCCAGGCGGTGAATTACGCCGCAGAGCTCCTGGAGGAGGCTGACAAGCGGGAGATCGTCACAGCGGGAGCCAGCCAGCTTTTGAAGATCCCGGAGTTCAGGGACGCCGACAAAGCTCATGACTTGATGAGCTTCCTGGCGGACAGCAAGGAGAGCCTCCCGGTGCTGGACGATGGTCCCATGAAAATTTTGATTGGCCCGGAAAATGTGGATGAGGCGCTGAAAGATACCAGCGTGATCATCGCAAGCTATGATATCGGAGACGATATGCGGGGCCTGATCGGCGTGGTGGGTCCCACGCGCATGGATTATGCAACAGTTGCCGCAAGGCTCAGCGGATTTGCCGAGGGTCTGACGCGGATGTTCGGAAAGAATTTACCCCCCAAGGAGGATACGGAGCAATGAGCGAAGAGACCAAGCAGCCCATGGAGGAGCAGGTCCCCGAAGTGGAAGAAACTGCCCAGGCAGAGGCCGCCTCTGAGGCGGAGGCTGAAAAGAAGGGCAAGAAGAAAAAGGAGAAGGGCATCACCTTCACCCGCGAGCAGGTGGAGCAGATGGAGCTGGCCGTCAAGCAGCTGGATACCGTGAAGGACCAGTTCGTGCGGCTCACCGCGGAGTATGACAACTACCGCAAGCGCACCACCAAGGAAAAGGATACTATCTACCAGGATGCAAAGGCCGACACCATCAAGGCCTTCCTGGCAGTCTACGATAACCTGGAGCGGGCCGCCCAGAGCGAGGGCGGCGAGGACTCCCCCCACAAGAAGGGCCTGGAAATGATCTTTGCCCAGTACAAGGATATTTTGAAGAGCCTTGGCGTGGAGGAGATCGAGGCCAAGGGCGCTGCCTTTGACCCCGAGATGCACAACGCCGTCATGCACATTGACGACGAGAGCCTGGGTGAGAATGTGGTTGCCCAGGTGTTCCAGGCCGGCTTCAAGATGGGCGACAAGGTGATCCGGCACTCCATCGTGCAGGTCGCCAACTAAACCGCACTCATTTGTTAGTAATTAAAATTTATATATAGTTCTTAGGAGGAATTCATTATGTCTAAAGTTATTGGTATCGACCTTGGCACTACCAACTCTTGCGTTTCCGTGATGGAGGGCGGCGAGGCCGTCGTCATCGCCAACGCCGAAGGTAACCGCACCACTCCCTCTGTCGTCGCCTTCTCCAAGACCGGCGAGCGCATGGTGGGCCAGGTGGCAAAGCGCCAGGCCATCACCAACCCCGACCGTACCATCGCTTCCATCAAGCGTGAGATGGGCTCTGACTACAAGGTCACCGTGGACGGCAAGGCTTACACCCCCCAGGAGATCAGCGCCATGATCCTGCAGAAGCTGAAGGCTGACGCCGAGGCTTACCTGGGCCAGACCGTCACCGAGGCCGTCATCACCGTTCCCGCTTACTTCACCCGATCATGTCCTGATACTTGTAATTCCTCATCAGCCAGACATCTCCGCCGCATCCGTTGTCGCCTTTGAGAAGGACTTTGTCGATGACAACTCCGGCGCCGAATCCTGTGC
>JAFOCY010000087.1 GCA_017380995.1 Oscillibacter sp.
CTCATAAAGAGATGCCCGGGCCTCCTCGGTCAAGCCCTTGCCGGCCCGGTGGACGGCCAGGGCAACTTTCCGGTTCACTTGTTCGGCAATTTTCCGGCCCTCTTCTGTCAGATGCAGAAGAGCCCGGTAGGCACTGCCCTCCCGGCAGACAAGGCCCCGGGAGACAAGATCTGCGATGCTGCGGGAGATGGCGGCCTTATCTTTTTCGCAAAGGGTGGACAGCTCTGCGGCGGTAACGCCGTCTTTGCGGCGGCTCATAGCTACCAGACACTCCGCCTGGGGACCCTTCAGCCCAAGGGATTCCATTTCCTCCCGCTCGATTTTCTGGATCATCCAGTAAAGCTCGGAAATATAGGCGGTGAATTGGGAAAAGCGGGTGACCATAGGGATCCTCCTTTTTGAGAAGTTGAGATGTCAACGTCTGGGATCATAGCACAGACTTGTTGAGATGTCAACATCTGTCTGAAGAAATTCCCTCTTGCGGAAGGCACGATCCTTCGATATAATAGGGCGAAAAAATTTTCGGAGGGATTTTCCATGAAAAAATCTCTGACGGTTCGTTATATGCTCCATCAGATGGCCTATTGGGCCGCGGCGGCGGGAGTGATGAGCTTTGCCTCTGCTTTTTTGCTGGCAAAGGGATTTCCTGCTTCCCAGGTAGGCGTGCTGTTGGCGGCAGGAAACCTTCTTTCCTGCGCCGTACAGCCGGTGCTGGCGGACCGGGCGGACCGTGCAGGCGGACATATCCTGACTCGCCTGATCGTGGGGCTGACGTCTGTCTGTATGCTTTGTTTTGCGGCCCTGCTGGCCATCCCCCTGCCCCAGGCGGTATATGGCCTTTTATATCTTTTGGGTATTTTCACGTTTGATGCCATGATGCCCCTGATGAATGCCATTGCCGTCGCCTGCAACCACAGCGGATGCAAAGTGAACTATGGATTTTGCCGGGGAATCGGGTCCCTTGCCTTTTCCATTGCGGCCTTGGCCATTGGTGAGGCCATCGCGGCCTGGGGTGCGGATTGGATGCTGTGGATCGTCCTGGCTCTCCTTGGAGGAAATATCCTGATCACCCTGGGATACCCGCCCCTGGAAAACGGTGGGGCGGAGGAGAAGGAGCGGACAGAGTCCTGCTCTATCGGGGCCTTTTTCCGGCGGTATAAGTGGTATTGTATGTCGCTTTTGGGCGTGATGCTCCTTGCCATGTTCCATGCGATGACGGAGAATTATCTCATTGAGATCTTCCGCCCCTTGGGAGGAGACAGCGGCAGTGTGGGCGTTGCGCTGTTCATTGCCACTGTTGCGGAAATGCCGGTGATGCTCTGGTTCGACCAGGTGCGGCGGAGGATTTCTGACCAGATGCTTTTGAAGCTTTCCGGTGTGTTCTTTCTTTTGAAAGCGGTACTCCTCCTGTTGGCTCCCAGCGTTACCGCCATCTATTTCATCCAGATCCTGCAGGCAGTCAATTATTCCTTCCTCTCTCCCACCCAGGTGTATTACGCCGGGAGTAAGGTGGCCCTGTCTGACATGGTGAAGGGCCAGGCCTTTATTACGGCATCCTACACCCTGGGCTGCGCCATTGGAAATTTTGTGGGCGGACAGCTGCTGCAGTTCTTTTCCCTCACCGCCATGCTGACTGCGGGCATTGTGATGGCTGCGGCGGGAACGGTGATCCTCTTTGCTACCGTTGGAAAACAGGACTGCTGAAATCAACAAAAGGGAAAAACGGTGTTGTTCCGTTTTTCGGAGGAGTTTTTTATAATAGCCTCATTCAATAAAGGAGGCTATTATGAACACAGATAAAATTTATGCCGAGTCCCTGGCGAAGGAGTATGCGCCGAAGGACCATTCCAAGATTATTGCCCTGCGGAAGATGGACCGTATGGCCAAGATGCCCGCAATTGTATTTGGTTATTCCTTTGGAATTATCGCCTCTTTGGCGGCCGGCACCGGGATGTGCCTTGCCATGGGCGTTTTGGGCGGAGGAAGCTATATCCTGGCTGGTGTTGTGATCGGTTTGCTGGGATTTATCGGTATGGGCGTCAATTATCCTCTCTACAGAAGGTTCCTGGAAGAGGGAAAGAAAAAGTACGCCTTTGAGATCATGGAGCTTGCAAGAGAAATCAGCGAGCAGGAGTAAGGAAGATTGGATTGAACAGGTCTGAGAGTAAATATTTCAATACGGCGCGGAAAATGGATAGGGCCCTTTTGGAGCTTTTAGAACAAAAGGACTTCGAATATATTACCATCAAAGAGATTTGTGCCCTGGCGGGAGTGAACCGCTCTACCTTCTATCTGCACTATGAGAATACCCGGGACCTGCTGACAGAAGCAACGGAGCAGATGCTGCTGGACTTCCAGGAATATTTTCCCCGGGAGCAGAAAGCGGTGATTTCCGATATGGCGGAGCGGTCACTGGAGGACCTGCTGTTTATCACGCCGGAGTATCTTATGCCTTACCTCACCTATATCCGGGAGAACAAAAGAGTCATCCGCACTGCCATGAAGCATATGGCCACCATGGGCCTTGAGAGGATCTTTGACCGGATGTTCCGCCATGTGTTTGACCCGATCCTGGCTCGGTTTGACGCCCCTGAGGAGCAGCGAGGATTCATGATGATCTTTTATCTCAGCGGCATCAATGCCATCATCACCAAATGGGTGGAGCATAACTGCGAGGAACCCATGGAGCAGATCATGGAGATCATTATGAAATGTGTGGATCCCGGGGAAATGAAGAAGGACACGCCGTAATCGGCGTGTCCTTCTTGTATGTATGAGGCTGTTACCATTCGGCGACGGCGTCTGCATAGAAGGCGTCCAGTTCCTCCTTGGTGGAGAAGTTGGCCAGATACATCTGGTTGCCCATGGCACCGGAGAGAGCATCGGGGATGCGCTCCACCATCTTCATGTTGGCGCCGTACTTGGCCATCAGGGCATCGTGGTCCAGCTGGAAGTTCTTGCCGTCCCGGCGGCCGGCAAAGGCGCAGTAGAAGTGCTCGCCCTGGGGGAACTGGGTGGAATCGTAGGCGATCATATCCGCCCAGATCTTGTAGACGTTGGTGGAGTTGGCGAAGTTGATCATGTCGGGAGTGAAGCCGCCGCTGGGACGCATATTCACTTCCAGAGCGATGATCTGGCCCTTCTTGCCAAGGCCTTCCTGATCCTGGGTCAGGCGGAAGAACTCGAAGTGGACGAAGCGGTTCTTCACGCCAAAGCTCTTGACAGTTGCACGGCCGGCGGCACGGGTGTCCTCGGGCAGATCCTTGACGATGTAGTAGAGGGAGTTGTCGTTATTGTTCACGATATCCATGATGGACATGGGGGTGACATTACCGGTCTCAAAAATGGGTTCGCCCTTGGAGTCGATGATGGCGTCATAGGAGTTGACCTCGGCGTTGACGAACTCCTCCATGATGTAAGGCACGTCCTTGGGTCGGTCGTTCATGAAGAAGACCAGGTCCTCATCGCACTTGAGCTTATAGGTGCTCACCGCGCCAACACCGTTATCGGGCTTGACGACCACGGGATAACCTACTTCGGCCAGGAAGGCGCGGCAGGCCTCGATATCGTCATCCACCAGATGGTAGCGGGCGGTGGGGATGCCGACACGCTGGTAGTATTCCTTCATCTTGGACTTGTACTTGATGCGGGGCATATCCTCCTTCTTGAAGCCGCTGCAGATGTTGAAGTCGGTGCGCAGCTGAGCGTCCTTTTCCAGCCAGTATTCATTGTTGGACTCCAGCCAGTCGATACGGCCGTACTTGAAGGTGAAGAAAGCAACAGCCCGGTACACCTCGTCATAATTTTCAAGGCTTCCGACCTTATAGTATTCATTCAGGCTGTTTTTCAGATTATCGCTCAGCTCATCGTAGGGAGCTTCGCCGATGCCCAGGACGTTCAGACCGTTATTCTTCAATTCCTTGCAGAACTGCCAGTAGTTGGTGGGGAAGTTGGGGGAGATGAATACGATGTTTTTCATGTCAGTACACACTTCTTTCTCTTTTATGTCAATTCCCATAGGGGGGAGGATGCGCCGCTTTCAATGCTCCAGGAGCTTTGGTACGAAGTAGGCGACCTGCTTGTGCCACCAGGGCCAGTCGTGGTTGACATCAAAGCCCCAGAAGTCCACCCAGATGTGGATGCCCTTTTCGTCAAAGAGCTGCTGCAGGCGGCGGGAGGTTTCGGGCATCTCCCAGGCGCCCTGGCCGCAGCAGATGATGCCCCGGCCCCGGTTCAGCTTTTCCACGTAAGGGTGGTGGCTGGGGAGGTTTGCCATATAGTGGACGGGAGAGTTGGCGTAGACCACCTCGTCCATATAATTGCCAAAGCCATACTCGGAAGTATAGATGCCGCTTAGGGCCAGAAGGCCGGTGAAAATGTCGGGGAAACGGAGATGGAGGTTCACGGCGTGGCTTGCGCCCAGGCTGCAGCCGAACACGGTGATGCCGCCGGACCAGCCGCTGCGCTCCCAGGCCATCTTGCGCATGAAGGGGGCCATCTCCTCGGTAATGTAGCGGACCCAGGCCTCGTGACGGCGGATGCGGAAATAGGGGTCACCGTCCTTGTTGGACCAGGTCTCAGCATCCAGGGTATCAATGGAAAAGACCATCACCTGGCCGGACTCGATCCAGGGAGACCAGGTCTCTGTCATGTGGAAGTTTTCAAAGTCGAAAAAGCGGCCGTCCTGGCAGGGGATAAACAAAACGGGCCGGCCGGAGTGGCCGTAGACCTTGCATTCCATCTCCCGGCCCAGAGCAGGGCTGAACTGCTTGAAATATCGCATCTCCATGGGAGATACCTCCTAAGTGTTTTTCTCTGTTTAGTCCAATCCGTAGAACAAAATGTCCATAAAGAAGGGGATTTGCCGCTCCCAGCTTCCTTCGCTGTGGTTTCCGCCGGGGACGATGCGGCTGGTGAGGTTCACCTTCTTTTCCAGGAGTCTTGCACTGATGCGGCCAAAGGTTTTCTCCATGCTTCGCCAGCCCAATTCCTCAGAGCCGTAATCCATATAGAGAACGGTATCGGGGGCGATGCGGCTTTTGCGGATGAACAGTTCGATCTTCCAGGGAGAGGTCCAGAGGGAAGGGGAGAGGGCCGCGCCCCGGGAGAAGACATGGTTATAGGCGGTCACGGCGTAGAGCGTCATCAATCCGCCCATGGAGCTTCCGGCGATAAAGGTGAATTCCCGGTCGGGGATGGTGGGGAAGTGATCGTCAATATAGGGCTTGAACTCCTTGACAAGCCACTCCATGGTGGTATGACCCCGGCCGGCAACATGGCCAAACTTGGGGTCGTCAAAGGTGAAGGGAGAATATTCTCTCAAGCGTCCGTTGTCCGGAGAGCGGTTGCACTCCACAGCGGCGATGATCAGAGGCGGCTGGACCTCTTCCAAAAACTCCGCCATTCCCCAACTCTTTCCGTAGGTGGCGTCCTCGTCGAAAAAGACATTGTGGCCATCGAACATATAGAGGACAGGATAGCGTTCCTCACTTCCTTCCTCCCATTCATCGGGGACGTAAACATAGGCTTTTCGTTCTACATCCCCCGTTAACTGGGGGATGGTCAGGTTCCATTTTTCAATCATAGTGGTCAGGGTCTCTTTTCTTGTTGGGATTCAGATGTTAGATAGTTTATCACAGTAAACCGAAAAAAGCAATTCCCATTCTGTCGATGGGAGAAAAAAGCGAGGCCCCGCGCGGAATGGCGTCCGTGCGGGGCAAATGAGGTAAGAGAATATCAAATTGGTTCATCAGATCCGGTGGGCCGGGATAGAGGCACTCTCCAAAGGGCTGACAGGGTGTAAGCCTTTTGGGGAGTGCCTCCGGGGGTCTGCAGGCCCCGGAGGCGGAGAAAGAAGGATACATAGAGAAACAGCGCTTCTCTACGCTGGCATCTCCCTGCAGGTGGCTGACCTGCGGTTAGCAATGGCTAACTCGGGAGGGGGAAGAAATGCCGCTGGGTTAGAGCGGCTTGAGTTAGCTTAAACTAACTCTAAAATTAGAGTACAATACTTCCGACAATTTGTCAATCCCCTTTTTTGAAAAAACGGGGCGGCTCAAAGCCGCCCCGCAGGGATCAGGTGGTTTTTTTGGCTTTCTTGTGCTTCTTTTCCTTCAGCACGATCGCGGTGCGGGCGGGGAGGTAGAGCTCCACATAGTGCTTGCCGTCAAACTCCTTGGTGGAGTAGGTCATGTGTGCCACCAGACCCTGGCCGCCGTACTGCTCATCATCACTGGAGAGGACCAGCTCGTAATCCGCGGCATCCTCCACCGGAACCAGCACATTGGTCAGGGAGCGGTTGAAGTGGAAGTTGAAGGCGAAGAGGAGGCCCTTGCGGCTAAAGACGATGGTCTGTTCCGGCGCTTTCAAAAGACGCAGGTCCGCCATGCGCTGGGTGAACATGCGGTGCTTTTTGGTCAGAGCCACCATATCCTTGTCAAAATCACCCAGCCACTGGTATTTGAGATTTTCGTTGTCCCGCAGGCTCCACTGGCGGCGGCAGTAATGGAAGCTCCAGCCGTTGCCTTCACGGGGGAAGTCGATCCACTCAGGGTGGCCAAACTCGTTGCCCATGAAGTTGAGGTAGGCCTCGCCGCCGCCACCCAGGGTGAACAGGCGGATCATCTTGTGCAGGGCGATGGCGCGGTCAATGACGGCGTTGTGGCAGTCCTTGTTCATGTCGGTGTACATGGCGGCGTCTGCCAGGCGGAAGATCATGGTCTTGTCTCCCACCAACGCCTGGTCGTGGCTTTCCACGTAGGCCACCGTATTCTCACCGGGACGGCGCAGGCACATATCGCCCCACATCTTGCCGATGTCCCAGAATTCGTCCTTCTGCTCCTTCACCGTACGGATCCACATATCGGGAAGACCCATGGCCAGACGATAGTCAAAGCCGATGCCGCCGTCTTCGATGGGCAGGCACATACCCGGCATACCGGACATATCCTCGGCGATGGTGATGGCATTGGGATTCATTTCCCGGATCAGCTCGTTGGCCAGCTGCAGGTAGGTGATGGCCTCGGTGTGGGTGTTGAGGGAGAAATACTTGGCGTCATTATCAAAGCTGGTGCCAAGGCCGTGGTCATGATAGAGCATGGAGGTGATGCCGTCGAAGCGGAAGCCGTCGAAATGGTACTCCGTCATCCAGAAGGCCAGGTTGCTCAGCAGGAAATGCAGGACCTCATCCTTGCCGTAGTTGAAGCACTTGGTGCCCCAGGCGGGATGGTCGCCCTTGGGACCGGAGTGGAAGAACTGCCACTCGGTGCCGTCGAACATATTGATGCCCTCAGCGGTATTTTTCACAGCATGAGAGTGGACCACGTCCAGCAGCACCCGAATGCCCAGCTTATGGGCCTTGTCCACCAGGTACTTCAGGTCCTCGGGTTTCCCAAACCAACTGGAAGCGGCAAAGAAGTTTGCCACCTGGTAGCCAAAGCTTCCGTAATAGGGATGCTCCATGATGGCCATGAGCTGGATGGCGTTGTAGCCGGACTTCTTGACACGGGGAAGGACCTTGTCAGCAAATTCCCGGTAGGAACCTACCTTACCCTCCTCCTGGGCCATGCCCACATGGGCCTCGTAGATGTAGAGGGACTGGGGGGCCTTAAAGTCCCCGTCTGTCCAGGGATAGGGATTCCAGTTATCCACCACTTCTGCGGTGAAAGTCGTGGTCTTGGGGTCCTGGACTACGCGGCGGGCGTAGAGAGGGATATGCTCCGTACGGGTCATGTTGACGTCCACCACGGTTTTGACCTTACAGCCCTCCCAAAGGGCGTCGTCCCCCTCCAGCACCAGCTCCCACACACCGTTATCAAGACGCTTCATGGGATGAGAGGTCTGGTTCCAGCCGTTAAAATCGCCGGTAAGGTAGAGCTGATAGGCACTGGGAGCCCACTCGCGGTAGACCCAGGAGCCATTGAGATGGTGGATGCCGAAATAATGATGGGCATTGGCAAAATCCTTCAAAGTGCCGCCGCCGGATAAAAGACGGTTTTTGGTATTACGGTAAAGCTCCATCCGCAGTTCAATGTCCCCTTCAAAGGGCTTGAGCTGGGGATTCAGTTCCAATACTCGATACATAAGTACTCCTTTCGAGACTTGGTCTCTTTCGTGGATATTAAAATCATTTTACTATAAAGCAAAGGGATTTTCAATGACAATAAAATGCGAAAAA
>JAFOCY010000088.1 GCA_017380995.1 Oscillibacter sp.
AGGTCGTAGAGCTTCTGACCGTTGATTTTAATGGCGGAGTACATGGGAGGGATCTGCTGGATATCCCCCAGGAAAGCCGCCATGGCTTGCTCCACATCGGCGGGGGAAACCGTTACCGGGTGGGACTCCAGGGTCTCGCCGCTGGTATCCTGGGTGTTGGTGACAAGGCCTAAGCGAAGACCCGCCACATATTCCTTTTTGCCGTTTTCGGCAAATTCCACGGCCCGGGTGGCCTGTCCCACGAAAACGGGCAAAACGCCTGTTGCCATGGGGTCCAGGGTGCCGCCGTGGCCCACCCGCTTTTCCCGCAGGATGCCGCGGATCTTGGCGCATACATCCATGCTGGTCCAGTCCGCGGGCTTATCGATAATGACGATTCCGTTTGCCATGCTCAGCCCTCAAAGTCAGCCACTTCCGCGCGCAGGGAGGCCAGGACGGCTGCCTTTACCTGCTCCAGGGGCGCTTCCACCGTGCAGCCTGCGGCGGCCGGGTGTCCGCCGCCGCCCAACATAGCGCAGACACGGGTGGCATTGACTCGCTTGTCCGTGCGGACAGAGAGCTTCCACACATTGGGGCGGAGCTCCCGGAAGGTCACGGCACAGTCCACACCCTCGATCTGACGGCCCAGGGAGCTGAGGTCCTCGGCGTCTGTTTCGGTGGCACCGATGGAGGCCATCAGGGACATGGGCACATAGAGAAAGACGCAGCGGTTTTCGTCAAAATACTCTGCGTTCACCAGCATATCCGCCTCCAAAGCCATGCGGCGGCGGGTCTTGGTGCCGAAGAAGGTCTTGTTGATGGGGTAGACGTCAATGCCCGTTTCCATCAGGGCCGCAGTGACGGCATGGGTGCGGGCGGTGGTGTTGCCGTAGGCATAGCAGCCGGTATCCGTGGAGATGGCAAGGTACAAAAGCTCGGCGGTGACCTTGTTGATGCACCCAAGCTCCGCAAGGATGTCGTACATCAGCTCGCCGCAGGCGGCAGCTTCCGCGCGGAGGATGTTCTCCTTGGCAAAGTGTTCAAAAGAGGTGTGGTGGTCGATGGCAAGGTCGATCCTGCCGGCATAGGCCTTGGCGTTTTCGGGAAGAAGGTTTTCCGTCGCAATGTCGGTGGAAACCACTTTTTCCGCCACAAAGCCCTCCGGGGCCTCATAAGGACGGAAATAGGGGGCGGAGGTGTCCGTGAGGCCGGGATTGGGCAGGAGATAGGCGGTCTTACCCAGAGAGCGCAGGGCGGCGCACAGGGATGCTGCGCAGCCCACGGTGTCTCCGTCGGGGCGCACATGGGTGAGGATGAGAATGTGATCAAAACTGCGCAGGAGGGCTGCCGTTTCTTTTACGCTCAGCATCTTATGCCTCCTCGTTCTCCTCATCGGGGTGGGGCTTGGCAGCGTCTTCCACTTCCACCTTGCGCAGCACCTCCAGGATGTGGGCGCCGTACTGGATGGAGTCGTCAGCGATGAACTGCAGCTCCGGGGTATAGCGCAGCTGCAGGGCACGGCCCAGCTCCCGGCGCAGGTAGCCGGAGGCGGACTTGAGGCCCTTCATCACGTCTTTTTCGTTTTCCTTGTTCAGGCAGCTGATATAGATACGGGCGTAACGGAGGTCACCGGTGGTGTCTACACGGGTGATGGAGACCATGCCGGTGGCGGAGACACGGGGGTCCTTCAGGGTGCGCAGCAGGGCGCTGAGCTCTTTCTGGATCTCCTCGTTGATACGGCCGATACGGTTAGAGGCCATAGGGGGTACCTCTCTTTCATGAAATGTGATAGGGGGAAATTGGTCAGCGGAACTCCCGCTCATTGGCTCGGACGAAGGCAGTGAGCAGGGTGTCCAGGTCATCGGAAGAGGAGTAAAATTCCTGGTCCAGCGCCTCCCAGACCTCCTGAACGGCTTCCGGAAGGGTATCCATGATTTCCTGGCGGTCATGGCGCAGGTCAGGAACTTTACCCGCGGGGAATTGGACCATGGCCCGCTCCAGAATGGATGCGGTGGTTTCGGCGCCGATAAGGTGCAGGCACCAAAGCGCATCGTCCGCGTAGTTTCCGGCGGAATTGAAGAAATACTGGTCAAAGCCGCCGCTCGTCACTTCCTCCGCAAGCTCCCGCACGGAGAGAAAGCCCAGCTCATGCCGGCTCATTTCCGCGGAGCGGGTATTGTGCTTGTCCGAGAGAAAGTGCTGCAGGGCGTCCAAAAATTCCGGGCCGTCCGGCATTTTGAGCACCTTTTCCATGCCCCGGACTGTTTTCCAGACGGCGAGCAGACCCAGAATCAGGCCCAGGCTCAAAATGGCAATGCGGATCAGGCCGGCGGAGGGGGCGTGCAGAGGAGCAAGAAACCAGGTAGGCATAGGCGCCCCTTTCAGCGGAATTCCCGCTCGTTGGAGCGGACAAAGGCAATGAGCTCCCGATTCTGTTCCATACGGGCGAAGGCATTCTCTTCTTCTTTGGCGCGTTCCCGCCGGGCAAGAAACTCGTGCTCCTGGGCACTCATCTCCCGGGGGCGCTGATCCTTCTTTTCCTGAAGCAGTTCTTCCAGGGCGGAGAGAAACTCTTCGCCGTCCGGCAGCTTCAGCGTCTTTTCCATCCGGCGGAGATTCCGCCAGGGGATGCGGCAGTTGCGGATGAAATTGAAGACCATGAGGAAAAGGAACAAAAGAACATAGGTTTTGTAGGAAAGGTACGGTTCTATATGCGAAAGAAGCAAATGCATGGCGTTCTCCTTTCCGGGAGCAAAGAACGGGCGGCGACGCAGTCGCCGCCCTTATGGCTCTATTTAGCGAGGAATTTCTTCCATGGTGTAGGCTTCGATGACGTCGCCCACCTTGATGTCGTTGAACTTCTCGATGGTCATGCCGCACTCGTACTTCTCGTTGACTTCCTTAACGGAGTCCTTGAAGCGCTGCAGGGAGCCCAGCTCGCCTTCGTGGACCACGATACCGTCGCGGACCAGGCGGATGGAGGAGTTGCGGACGATCTTGCCGTCGGTGACATAGCAGCCGGCGATGGTGCCGATGCTGGAGACCTTGTAGGTCTCGCGGACCTCGGCGTGACCCAGGACCACCTCACGGAACTCGGGAGCCAGCATACCCTTCATAGCGGCTTCCACCTCGTTGATGCAGTCGTAGATGACGCGGTACATCCGCATATCCACGTTCTGGCGGATGGCGCTGTCACGGGCGGCGGCATCGGGGCGGACGTTGAAGCCGACGATGATGGCGTTGGAAGAGGAGGCCAGCATGACGTCGGAGTCGTTGATGGCGCCGACGGCACCGTGGATGACACGGACGTTGACCTCGTCGTTGGAGAGCTTCTCCAAAGAGGCCTTCACGGCCTCCACGCTGCCCTGAACATCGGCCTTGACGATGATGGCAAGCTCCTTGCGCTCGCCGGCCTGGATCTGGCTGAAGAGGTCCTCCAGAGAAACCTTCTGCACAGGGGCGTTGGCCTTGGCGCGCTCCTCGGCCTTGCGCTGCTCCACCAGCTCACGGGCCATGCGCTCGTCAGCAACGGCGAAGAAGGGGCTGCCGGCGGTGGGAGCTTCGCTCAGACCTGCGATCTCAACGGGGACGGAGGGGCCGGCCTCGGTAAGGCGGGTTCCCTTGTGATCCGTCATGGTACGCACGCGGCCCACAGCGGTGCCGGCGATGATGATGTCGCCCTGCTTGAGGGTGCCGTTCTGGACCAGCAGAGTAGCCACGGGGCCGCGGCCCTTGTCCAGGCGGGCCTCGATAACGGTGCCCTGGCCGGCGCGGTTGGGGTTGGCCTTCAGCTCAGCCATTTCGGCAGTGAGGGTGACCATCTCCAGGAGGTTGTCGATGCCGATGTTCTTCTTGGCGGACACCTTGCAGCAGATGGTCTCGCCGCCCCAATCCTCAGGCACCAGACCATAGCTGGTCAGCTGCTGGAGGACGCGGTCGGGATCGGCGGTGGGCTTATCGATCTTGTTGATGGCCACGATCACGGGGATGTTGGCGGCCTTGGCGTGAGAGATGGACTCAATGGTCTGGGGCATGATGCCGTCGTCCGCTGCCACCATCAAGATGGCGATATCGGTGACCATGGCGCCGCGGGCGCGCATGGAGGTGAAGGCCTCATGGCCGGGGGTATCCAGGAAGGTGATGGGCTTGCCGTTCACCTGGACCTGGTAAGCGCCGATGTGCTGGGTGATGCCGCCGGCCTCACCTGCGGCAACGGAAGCGTTGCGGATGGTATCCAGCAGGGAGGTCTTGCCGTGGTCGACGTGGCCCATGACCACAACGACGGGGGCGCGGGGCTGCAGCTCGTCTTCCCGGTCCTCGTGGGTGTCGATGAGCTTTTCCTCGATGGTGACCACCACTTCCTTCTCCACCACGCAGCCAAGCTCTTCGGCGATGATGGCGGCGGTGTCGAAGTCGATGACCTGGCTGAGAGAGGCCATGATGCCGTTTTTCATCAGGCACTTGACCACTTCTGCGCCGGTCTTCTTCATGCGGCTTGCCAGCTCGCCAACGGAGATCTCGTCGGGGATCTGGACCTTGACGGGGGCCTTCTTGGCGATCTCCAGCTGGAGCTTGCGCATCTTCTCGGCCTCGTCCTGGCGGCGCTTGTTGGTCATGGGAGCGCCCTTGCGCTGGTTATTATTGCGGAACTTTTCCTTGCCGCCGCGCTGCTGCATCCGCTCGCCCCGGGCACCGCCCAGGTCTTCCAGACGCTCATCGTACTTGGCAAGGTTCACATCGCCGCCCGTGCGGGTATCCACGATCTTCTTCTGGGGGACGCGGGTGGCGGGAGCGGCCTGGGTCTGGGGCTGGGGAGCGGGCTGGGCAGGACGGTTGTTGTTTTGCTGCTGGGGACGGCTGCCCTGCTGGGGACGGCTGCCCTGCTGGGGAGCGGGGCGGTTATTGCCCTGCTGGGGACGGTTATTGCCGCTTTGTGCCTGGGGAGCAGGCTTGGCGGCGGGCTGCGCCTTGGGCTGCTCCTTCTTTTCGGGAGCGGCATCGGCATAAATGACCTGGATGCTGGAGACCTGGTTGTTGGAGGTCATGTAGTCAAAAATGACGGACAGCTCCTTGTCGGTCAGCACCTGCATATGGTTCTTGGGGGTGGCCACATACTTGCTCAGAATATCCATGACCGTTCTGGTGGGGATATTCAGGTCCTTTGCCACCTCGTGGACTCTGTATTTCTCGTTACCCAATAAAAACACCTCGTTCTTACCGCCTCCGCGGCTGCATCCGGAATGCGCCGGCAGGGCACGTTTCGGATCCCTCCGCGGAGCGCGGGGAAAATTTTGCAATAGGGAAAGGCTTTAGCCCCGGGCCTTTTTATAAGAGCCCTTGCCCTTTTTCACAGGGCGGCTGTGGGCAAAGCGGTCGGTATGGCCGCTCTTAGGCTTGGAGCGTTCGTCCTTGAAGGGACGGGAAGTGCGCTTGGCGGGGGAGGACTTTACGCTCTTGACAGCAGGCTTTTTTTCCTCTTCCTTGGCCAGTTCCGCCACAGGGGCGGCCTTTTTCTTATACTTGCCGGTGCGCACGTTTTTTTCGTGGTTGAGCTGCTCCTGGCGGCGCTCGGCGGCACGCTGGGCCTTCAGGTCCAGGCGCGCTGCGGTCTCGTCAAAGCGGACGGGGTCGATGGCGGCCAGCTTGTGGGCGATGGCGGCGGCAAGGCCGATATCCGTCACCGCGCAGACAGCCACGGCGCTGCGGCCCAGGGTCTGGCCCAGCTCCGCCTTGGTGAAGGGGACCCGCACCCAGATGCACGCTCCGGCGTCGGCAAAGTGCTGGATGCGGCGGCGGGTATTGTCCGCGGCGTCGGAGGCCAGGATCAGGAGCCGTGCGTCCCGGGCACGGGCCACGGCCTCAACAGGCTCCTCGCCCACGGTCAGGTTGCCGCCCCGCAGGGCAAGGCCCAGGAGATTCAAAACGGCGTTGTTCATTGCGTACCTCCCAGTTCTTTTTCCATGGCGTCGTAGACTTCCGCGGGGATGGCGGTCTCGAAAGCACGCTCCAGCGCCCGGGATTTCCGGGCCTTCTGGAGGCAGGCAACATCGTGGCACACGTAAGCGCCTCGGCCGGGCTTCTTGCCGCCAAAATCCAGGCTCACTTCTCCTTCGGGGGATTTCACCACCCGCAGCAGAGCCTTCTTATCCTTCATTTCACGGCAGCCAACACACTGCCGCTGGGGGATCTTCTTTACTTTGGGCATATTTCAGCCTCCTGATCACTCGACGTCAGCGCCCTCGACGTAGCTATCGGGCTTGATGTCGATCTTGTAGCCGGTCAGGCGTGCGGCCAGGCGGGCGTTCTGGCCCTCCTTGCCGATGGCCAGAGACAGCTGATCGTCGGGCACACGGACACGGCAGGCTTTGCCTTCCTCGGCCATGCGGACCTCCAGCACGTCGGCGGGAGCCAGGGCGGCGGCGATGTATTCGGCGGGGTCTTCGCTGAACTTGATGATGTCGATTTTTTCACCCCGCAGCTCATCCACGATGGTGCTCACGCGCTGGCCCTTGGGGCCCACGCAGGCGCCGATGGGATCCACGTTCTCATCGTGGGACCACACGGCCATCTTGGTGCGGCTGCCGGCCTCGCGGGCAATGGACTTGACTTCCACGGTGCCGTCATAGATCTCGGGCACTTCCAGCTCGAACAGGCGCTTGACCAGGCCGGGGTGGGTACGGGAGATGAGGATCTGGGGACCGCGGGTGGAGCGGCGGACATCCACCACGTAAACACGCACGTGCATGCCCTCGGTGAGCTCCTCGCCCTGGACCTGCTCGCCGCTCATCAGCAGAGCCTCGGTGGACTCGGTGCCGGTGCCGATGCGCAGGCTCACATTGCCGGTGCGGGGGTCGATGCGGGTGACGATACCGGTGAGGATCTCATGCTGTTTGGAGTTGAACTCGTCATACACCATGCCGCGCTCAGCCTCGCGCAGGCCCTGGATGATGACCTGCTTGCCGTTGCCGGCGGCGATGCGGCCAAACTCGGTGTTATCCACGGGGATGTTCACGATATCGCCGATCTCATACTTGGCGGACAGAGCCTTGGCCTCGGCCAGGGGCATCTCGTTGAAGGGATCCACATAATCCTCTTCGTCCACCACGTTCTTCTGGACGTACATCTTCAGGGTCTGGTGCTCCTCATCCACATCCACGATCACGTTCTCCACGCCCTCGTGGTCACGCTTGTAGGCGGTGGTGATGGCCTGGATGATCTTGTCCATCATGAAGGTCTGGGGAATGTTGCGCTCTTTCTCCAGCATGGCCAGGGCGGCGAAGATCTCCGTGCTGTTCATGCCAACGGGTTCTTTTTGCTTTTTGCCTCTCATGGGTAGTTCTCCTTATTCTATTTTTGATACGACTTTTTATAACTGCCGAAAAATCCTTGGATTTTTCGATTTTAAAACTCTACCCGCAGGCGGACCAGAGCCACATCCTTCTTCACGAAGGTCAGCTCCTCCTTGCCCACAGTGACGGTGACGTTGCCGGTCTCGGCGTTATAACCGGCAAGATGACCGGCAAATTCCTTGCTGCCGTTTTGGGGACGGTACAGCTTTACCAGGACGGGGCTTCCCATGAAACGCTCAAAATCGCCGGGGCGCTTCAAAGAACGCTCGGCACCGGCGGAGCCGACTTCCAGGGTATAGCTTCCCTCAATGGGGTCCACCTCATCCAGAGCATCGCTCAGCTCCCGGGAGATGGCCTCGCAGTCCAGGATATCCACGCCGCCTTCCTTGTCCAGCAGCACACGCAGGTACCAGGTGCCGCCCTCCTTCACGTATTCCACATCCCAGAGTTCGCAGCCCTGCTTCTCAATGGCGGGGGCAGCAAGCTCTGCGGTCAGTTCGGTGATCTTCTTCATGGAAAACTCCTTCCTTTACAGACTCTACAGAGGTAAGGAAAAGGAGCGGGTCAGCGACCCACTCCCGAAACCTACACATCTTAACGTATGAACTATACCATATCCTGACCCAAAGTGCAACCCCTTTTTGGAGTTTTCTATGAAGAAAAGGAGAAAATGTTGACAAAATTCACGAAAAACGGCTCTTTTTTCCCGGGAGAGGAAAAAGCTTTTGTTCCGGGAATTTACCGGAACGGTTGCAAATCCGAAAAAAAGGGAGTATAGTGGATGAAACCAATGAACCAAAGGAGGATGGGATATGAGCAAGTCCCTTGTCATCATGGCGGCGGGCCTCGGGTCCCGGTACGGCGGCACCAAGCAGGTGGACGGCGTGGGCCCCAGCGGCGAGATCTTGATGGAATATTC
>JAFOCY010000089.1 GCA_017380995.1 Oscillibacter sp.
GATGGCGGATACCCGCAAGGTCTATGGCGGCTGCGCCCAGTTCCATCCTGCGCTGATCGATGAGGCGAAGGAGACGCTGGGGGAGGAGAATGTTGTTCTCAAGTAAAAAAGGAACGAGTCCGCTCGGACTCGTTCCTTTTTGTTATTCAATGGGCAGATTCAAGATCAAATATACATGGACGATGTGCATCCGCATGGCGGCTTTGGCGCCCTCGGCGTTGCCGGTTTCGATGAAATGGACGATCTCCCGGTGGTCCTGAAGGGAGTAAGTGACGCTTTCTTCCACGTGGACGACATCGTTATAAATGGATTTATTCATAATAGGGAGGAGCTGGTCCATAAACTGGTTGTGGCTGGCGGCGGCGATGGCGTTATGGAAGTCCTGCTCCAGACGAAGCCGCTCCTGGACGCTGCTGCGGCCCGCGGTGATGGCCTGCTCGATCTTATCACTCAGCTCCCGGATTTGCTGCTTTTCTTCAGCGGTGGCCCGTTTGGCGGCGTAGTAGGCGGCGGTAGGCTCAGCCATCATACGGATCTCCAGCATATCCCGGTTGCTGACAGCCAGGTTTTCCAGGGGGGAGAGGTCTGCTGCTGCGGATTCATTGGCGGTGACAAAGGTGCCGCGGCCCCGCTGGATCTCCACCAGTCCCCGGGTACAGAGGATGCGGACGGCCTCCCGCAGCGTCACGCGGCTGATGCCCAGCTCCTGGGCCAGTTCCATCTCGTTTGGCAGCTTGTCGCCGGTCTGGAACCGTTTTTCCACCAGGATCATATCCATGATGCGGCTTGCTGTCTGTTCGGAAAGGGAGGAAACGGACATAAAAGCCCCTCCTTCAAAGTGAATTCATTCCCAAAGACATCATACGACAGATGACCACAAAAAGCAAGTCACGTTCTGAACAAAAGTTGTGTTGCGTTTTTGTAAAGAAAACTTGCACAAAATGTGAGGTAGATTCCCGGCGAAATTACGAAATTCGTGCAGGATGCACATTTGACGTTGACATTTTATGGGGTAACGCATAAAATGAACACAGAAAAATCAAGGTATGACATAAGATGACTGACGGGGGGACGAAAAATTCCCCGCATTCGTGCGCCTGGGAAGGAAAAGGCTGATGGAAGACACACTGCAGGTCACATTGGTAGCTAACGCGGGGCTTCTCCTGGAATACCGGGGGACCACGCTGATGCTGGACGGCATCTATGGCCCGGAAAACCATCCCTTCAGTAATCTCAAGCCGGAAGTCTGGCAGGAGATGAAGCAGGGGGAGGGGCTCTTCCGCAAGGTGGATTACCTGCTGTTTTCCCACGCCCATCCCGATCATTTCTCGCCGGAGATGACGCTGGAGTACTTAAAAGAGCGGAAGGTCAAGGGCATTTTCCTTCCTCAGACCCGTTCCGTACGGGAAAGCGGTCTGGCGGACTATTTGAAGGAAGCCGGCATTCCGGCGGTGTTCCTCTCAGAGATGACAGACCACGCGGCCTACCGCATCGAGCCGAGCATCACCGTCCGGGCCTTCAGTACCCTGCATCTGGACAAGAAATACCATCACGTTCATCATTTTTGCTACCTTCTTACCTTTGGTGAAAAGAACATCCTGTTTTCTGCGGACGTGGATTATACCAAGGAAGATTTTTCGCGGATGAAGCGCTTCCCCCTGCGGGCGGCCTTCGTCAACCCCCTGTTTTTTGCCGAGCTTCGCCGCTGCCGCTTTTTCCACGGCGAGCTGGAGGCCCAGACCATCTGCATCTACCATGTGCCCTTTTCGGGGGAGGATGAGATGCATATGCGCCCGGTGCTGGCAAACGACATGGTGAAGTTCCCTGCAGGGCAGGAGGTACGGGTTCTGTGTGACCCATTCCAGCGTACGGAACTGTAGATCAGTTAAGAAATAATACATTTTATATATTCTTTAAGGAGGCTTGCTATGGAAAACTTTAACATCGAAATGGCGGAAGGCAAACTGGGCCGTATCATCGCACTGCGCCTCACTCCCGGCACGGATGTGCTGCTGGGCTTGACTGAGGCCTGCAAGCGCGCCGGCATCAATAACGGTGTGATCCTCAGCGCCATCGGCTCTTTGGATACCCCCCACTTCTGCAATCCCGTGGAGTTGGACACCAAGGCGGGCTACGGCTACGGCGAGACCCTCCATCTCACCGGCCCCATCGAGCTGACCAACGCATCCGGCATCATCTGCCACGATGACGAAGGCAACACCAACCTGCACGTTCACATGACCGTCACCGACCGTCACGGCACCGCCCACGGCGGCCACCTGGTGGAAGGCACCAAGGTCCTGCTCACCACCGATGTGATCATCGCTGAGATCGAGGGTCTGGTCATGGGTCGTAAGTTCAACGAAGAGCTGGGCGTTCCTCTGTTCGCCCCCAGACAGGAGTAATTAAAAACCGTATTTTTACAATATAAGAAAGGCGTGAATAACTTTGGCTAACAAGAACGAGTATTCCAAGGAAATGCTGCTGGGATTCTACCGCACCATGTGCAGAATCCGCTCCTTTGAGGAGCATGCCGCTGAGTGCTTCACCAAGGGCATGCTGGCCGGTAACATCCACCTCTCCATCGGTCAGGAGGCTGCTGAGGCCGGTGCATTTGCCGCCATCCAGCCTCAGGATTATTTCACTTCCACCCACCGCGGCCACGGCCACGTCATCGCCCGCGGCGGCGATCCCAAGCTGGCAATGGCTGAGCTCTTTGGCAAGAAGACCGGTTACTGCAAGGGCAAGGGCGGTTCCATGCACATCGCCGACATGGCTCAGATGAACCATCTGGGCGCCAACGGCATCGTGGGCGCCGGCCAGTGCATCTCCGCAGGCTCTGCTCTGGCTTCCAAGATCATGGGCGACAACGCTGTTACCGTCGGCTGCTTCGGTGACGGCTCCACCAACGAGGGTACCTTCCACGAGTCCTTGAACATGGCTGCTACCTGGAAGCTCCCCATGGTGTGGTTCATTGAGAACAACTGCTACGGTGTTTCCACCGAGATCCACCGTGTTACCAACACTCCCGACCTGGCTCCCCGCGCCGCTGCCTACGACGTTCCCTTCGCCGTGGTGGACGGTACCGATCCTGTGGCCGTTTACGAGGTCATGATGGAAGCTATGGAGCATGCCCGCAGCGGCAAGGGCCCCTATGTTGTGGAGGCTAAGGTCTACCGTTATCAGGGCCATTACTGCGGCGACCCCGCCGTTTATCGTCCTGCTGAGTACATGGAAAACGCTCTGGCTAACGACGGCATCGAGAAGCTGGGCAAGAAGCTGTTGGATATGGGTGTTGAGCAGGCTGAACTGGATGCCATCAAGGCCGAGGCACTTGCCGAGATGGACGAGGCTGTTCAGTTCTCTGTCGACTCTGAGTATCCCGATCCCGCCACCGTGCTGGATGACATGTATGCAAACGACAACGAAAGGTGTGTGGCAAGATGAGCAAGAAGATTACCGTCAGCAAGGCCATCGGTGAGGCCCTGCACGAAGAAATGGTCCGCGATGAAAAGGTCTTCATCATGGGCGAAGATATGGCCGTCATGGGTAACGTTTTCGCGATCACCAAGGGCTTCCTGGAGGAATTCGGCCCCCTGCGCGTCATCGATACCCCCATCTCTGAGGAAGGCTTCTGTGGTATGGCAGTGGGCGCAGCCATGCGCGGCCTGCGTCCCGTTGTTGAGCTGATGTACAACGACTTCGCCACCGTCGCTGCCGACCCCATCCTCAACCAGGCCGCCAAGATGCGTTACATGACCGGCGGCCAGTGCAACATCCCCATGGTCCTGCGCTGCCCCATGGGCTCCGGCCGCCGCAACGCCGGCCAGCACTCCCAGTCCCTGGAGAACTTCTTCTGCCACTTCCCCGGCCTGAAGGTTATCGCTCCCTGCACCGCCAAGGACGCCAAGGGCCTGATCAAGGCCGCCATCCGTGATGACGACCCCGTGGTCTCCATGGAGCACAAGCTGCTCTACGCCAAGAAGGAAGAGATCCCCGAAGAAGAGTACATCATCCCCCTGGGCGTTGCCGACGTCAAGCGCGAGGGCAAGGACCTGACCATCATCTCCTGGAGCCGCGAGGTCAACTTCTCTCTGGAAGCTGCCGAGACCCTGGCCAAGGAAGGCATCGACGTGGAGGTCCTGGACCTGCGTACTCTGGTTCCCCTGGATTGGGAAGCCATCAAGGCCTCTGTCTCCAAGACCCACAATGTCATCATTGTTTCCGAGGAAGTCAAGCGCGGCAGCTACGCCGGCGAGATCTCTGCTCAGATCGCCGAGGAGCTCTTTGACGAGCTGGACGCCCCCGTGGAGCGTGTTTGCGGCTTGAACATCGTTTCTCCCTTCAGCCCCACTCTGGAGGACAAGAACTTCCCCCATCCCGAGGACATCGTGGCTGCTGTCAAGCGCGTGCTGAACAAGTAAGGAGGGACGAACATGGCTTACGAACTGTTGATGCCCCAGCTGGGCCTCACTATGGAAGAAGGCACCGTCTCTCAGTGGATCAAGAAGGAAGGCGACGCTGTCAAGGTCGGCGACGTCATTCTGGAGATCACCACCGACAAGCTGACCAACGAGGTTGTCAGCGAGTATGAGGGAACCCTCATCAAGATCGTTGCCCAGGAAGGCGAGGATATCCCCGTTAAGGGCCTCCTGGCTTACATCGGCCAGCCCGGTGAGGCCGTTGGCGGCGCAGCTCCCGCTGCTGCCCCCGCCGCTGAGGCTGCCCCCGCTGCTGCCGCTCCTGCCGCCCCTGCCGCAGCGCCCGCTCCCGTGGCCGCTAACGGACAGCGCCGCCGTATTTCTCCTCTGGCCCGCAAGACCGCGGCCAAGATGGGCGTTGATTATTCCGGCATCGCCGGCTCCGGCCCCTCCGGCCGTATCGTCCTGAAGGACATCCTGGCTGCCGCCGAGGCCCAGAAGGCTGCTCCCGCCGCTGCCGCTCCCGTGGCTGAGGCTGCGCCTGCTGCCGCTCCCGCTGCTCCCGCAAAGCCCGCCGCTCCCAAGGCCGGCCTGGAGCTGATGGAAGGCGATACCGTCATCAAGCTGGCCGGTATGCGCAAGGTGGTTGCCGAGCGTATGCTTGCCTCCCATACCGAGATCCCCAACGTCACCCAGAATATCAAGGTGGACGTGACCGAGCTGATGAAGTTCCGCAAGACTCTGCTGGCTATGACCGGCAAGAAGTATTCCGTCAACGACCTGGTCCTCAAGGCTACCGCCAAGTGCCTGCGTCAGCATCCTGAGATGCTGGTGAGCTTTGATGGCAACCAGATTATCCAGCGCGCTCATGTGAACCTGGGCATGGCTGTTGCTCTGGACGCCGGACTCATCGTCCCCGTCATCCGCGACGCCGACAAGATGGGCCTGGACGAGCTGGCCGCCACTGCCAAGGACCTGGCCACCCGCGCCAAGGAGAACAAGCTGGGCGCCGACGAGTACAAGGGCTCCACCTTCTCCGTCTCCAACCTGGGTATGTTCGGCATCGAGACCTTTACTCCCATCATCAACCAGCCTGATGCTGCCATCCTGGGCGTTTGCGCTATTCAGGATGAGCTGGCCCTGGACGATGAGGGCAATGTCACCAAGAAGCAGGTCATGCGCCTGTCTGTGACCCTGGATCACCGTCTGCTGGACGGCGCCGTGGTCGCCAAGTTCCAGATGGATCTGCGGGATCTGCTGCAGAATCCCATGAGCATCCTGCTGTAAGGGAGGACTTTACCAAATGGCTTACGAACTGAAGATGCCCCAGCTGGGTCTGACCATGGAAGAGGGCACCGTTTCCAAGTGGATCAAGAAAGAGGGCGACGCCATCAAGGTGGGCGATGTCATTCTGGAGATCACCACCGATAAGCTGACCAACGAAGTGGTCAGCGAGGTAGAGGGCACTCTGATCCAGATCGTGGCCCAGGAGGGCGACGATATCCCCGTCAAGGGCACTCTGGCCTGGATCGGCCAGGCCGGTGAGAAGGTGGGCGCTGCTGCCCCCGCACCTGCTGTTCCCTTTGCGCCCGCTCCCGTGGCTCCCGTTAAGTCTGCTGCTGACACCTCTGTCATCGTCATCGGCGGCGGCCCCGGCGGTTATGTTGCCGCCATCCGCGCCGCACAGCTGGGCGCCAAGGTCACCCTCATCGAGAAGCAGCACCTGGGCGGTACCTGCCTGAATATCGGCTGCATCCCCACCAAGTGCCTGCTCCACTCCGCGGAGCTCATTGAGGATATCAAGAATCAGGGCAAGGAGATCGGTGTTGAGGTCAGCGGCCTCACCGTCAACTTCCCCCAGATCATCAAGCACAAGAACGACATTTCCAAGAAGCTCACCAGCGGTGTTGCCGGATTGCTGAAGATGAACAAGGTCAAGAAGGTGGACGGTATTGCCACCTTTACCGGCCCCAAGCAGCTGGAAGTTACCAAGCCCGACGGCTCCAAGGAGGCCATGACTGCTGACGCAATCATCATCGCCACCGGCTCTGTCAATGCCCAGCCTCCCATCCCCGGCCTGAAGGAGAACCCCAACTGCATCGACTCTACCGGTGCGCTGAGCCTGGAGAAGCTGCCCAAGTCCATGGTGGTCGTGGGTGCCGGCGTCATCGGATTGGAGCTGGCCTGCGCTTACGCAGCCTTCGGCACCAAGATCACCATCGTGGAGGCCCAGGCCACCATGCTGCCCATGCTGGACGGTGATCTGACCAAGATCGGCGTGGAGCATATGAAGAAGATGGGCATGGAGTTCAACCTGGAGTGCCCCGTGCAGTCCATTGAGCCCTCTGCTGTTGGCGCTAAGGTCGTCTGCAAGAATAAGGCCGGCGAGACGGTTGTCTTCGAGGGCGAGAAGGTCCTCTACGCTCTGGGCCGCAAGGCCAACACCGCCTCTTTGAACCTGGAGGCCGGCAAGCTGGATAATGACCGCGGCCGCATCATCGTCAACGACCGCATGGAGACCTCCGTCCCCGGCGTGTACGCCATTGGCGACTGCGTCTTCGGTAAGGCCCAGCTGGCCCACACCGCTTCCGCCATGGGCGAGGTGGCTGCTGAGAATATCTGCGGCCACGACAGCGTGTATGTGGAAAAGACCAACCCCACCTGTGTGTACATCGAGCCTGAAGCCGCTTCCGTCGGCCTCACCGAGGAGCAGTGCAAGGCCCAGGGCATCGACTACAAGGTCGGTAAGTTCCCCATGGCCGCAAACGGCAAGGCTCTCATCCTCAACGGCGGCGAAGGCCTGGTGAAGATCATTGCCGGCAAGGAGTATGGCGAGATCCTGGGTATGCACATCATCGGACCCCGTGCCACCGACCTCATCGCTGAGGGCGCTCTGGCCATCGGTGAGGAGATGACGCTGGATGAGCTGATCAACACCATCCACTCTCACCCCACCGTTACCGAGACTATGCGCGAGGCTGCCCTCCACGCCGAGAAGCGCGCGATCCACACCTCCAACAAGTAATCAATACCTATAATGCGCAAAGGCCCGAAGCGTAAAATACTTCGGGCCTTTGTTTAGTATCCGGATATGAAACGAGAGGAGCGATACCTATGACTGGTACGATGGAGGGTGTGTGCAAAATGGCTCCCGGCCCCGGCGCGGAATTCCGCACCGACGTCCCCATTCCTTCGATCACCCCTGACCAGGTCCTGATGAAGGTCCATGCCACTGCTATCTGCGGTACGGACCTCCACCTTTACGCCTGGAATGAATACGCTGCCACCCGCATGAAGAACCTGCCCATCGTTTTTGGACATGAGACAGCCGGAGAGATCGTGGAGGTCGGCGCAAACGTCACTGGATGGAAGGTGGGGGACCGCATCAGCGTGGAGACCCACATTCCCTGCGGACACTGTCTGCAGTGCTCCATCGGCAATCCCCACATCTGCGACAATATGAAGCTTTTTGGCATCACGGAGCCCGGCGCCTTCGCGGAGTACGCCCCGGTCCATAAGGACTGTATCGTCCGCCTGGATGACGCCCTTACTTACGAGCAGGGAGCCATGCTGGAGGCCATGGGTGCCGGCGTGCACGGCGTGGAAAAAGCCCAGGTAAAGGATAAGGTGGTCCTGGTCAGCGGCTGCGGCCCCATCGGCCTTATGGTCATCGGCGCCTGCAAGGCCCACGGCGCAAAGAAGATCATCGCCTGTGACCTCTTTGAGGAGAAGCTGGAGCGGGCAAAGATCATGGGTGCGGATATTGCTGTCAACAGCCGGGATGCCCAGGCCGTCTTTGACGCGGTGAAGGCTCATACCGTCAGCGGTGTGGACGCCGCCATCGACATCACCGGAAATGGAAAGGCCATCAACACGGGCTTGAAAGCCCTGCGAAAAGCTGGTATATTTGTCTCTGTCGGGCTGCCGGACGGTGAGATCTCCGTGAGTCTGACGGAGGATATCATCTACCGGGAGATCGTCTATACCGGTGTTTCCGGCCGGCGGATGTTTGAGACCTGGGAGGACTGTATGGAGATCATCAAGACCCCCGGTTTCTCTCTGGAACCTGTGATCGGCGGCATCTACAAGCTGGAGCAGTTTGAGGAAGCCCTCGCCGCCATCCGCGGCGGCGTACCCGGTAAGATGATCCTGAAGCCCTGAACACTGAATTGGAGGAAAGCCCCATACCATGAGCAATAAGAAAAAGAAGAATGCGGTCCAGATCGACCGTGATGTTGAGATCCAAGGTGCTAAGATCTTTGGCAAGCACGTATCTGAAGAGAAGGGAAGGGTCCTTTTGATCATGACCCTTCTGGCCTGCGCCGCTCCCATGCTGCAGGGCCTTCGTCTTTGGGATGCCATCCCTGAGATCTACGAGACGGGCCTGATCGGCGCAAACGGGGAGGACGACTCCCTGCCCCGGTGGGCTGTGGTATTTCTGATCCCGGGCCTGATGTGCCTGCTGAACTTCCTGTGCCACAACCAGCTGCGGATGTCCCAGAAGAAGATGGTCCTGCCCAAGGCCCATTTCCGCCTGGTGGGCCGCTGGGGCTTTCCCATTATTTCCGTTTTGTTTGCCGGCGGTCTTGTTCGGGAAGCGGCCGGACTCCAGGCCCTGGCCATGACCTATCTGACCCCCTGTGTGCTGGGCCTGGGACTGATGATCCTGGGCGCTCAGATGTATGAGTGCAAGGAAGGAGCCCTGATTTCTCTGAATTTCTCCTTCCTGCAGAACAATCCCATCCTCCGCAAGGAGGTCCATCAGTTTGCCGCCTGGGCGTGGCTGGTGGTGGGACTGGGCACGATCATCCTGGCCCAGATCTCCGACCTTTCCGGCATGATTGCCTGCGCTGCGGGCCTGGTTGCTCTGATGGCACCCTGGTTCTATGGCCGGAGCAAGGCAGTCAGCACGCTGTAAGGGGCTAAAAGGGACGTTTCCCACAAAAATCGGCCGTTTTTTTGGCGACTGGATTCATTGACGCTCCGCCCCCTTGGTGGTATCATGGTCATACCAAAGGGGGCGGTCGTGGTGCGATTAGAACGGATCCAAAATGAATCACCTAAAATTCCGGACCTTGTGATGCAGTCATTGCTCAAGGCCATTGAGGAAGGACATATTCAGGTGGGGAAGGAGCTCCCCTCGGAGCGGGATCTCGCTGAAGATCTGGGCGTAGGCCGCGGTTCCTTACGGGAGTGTCTTGCCGTTTTGGATTTCCTTGGAGCCATTGAGAGCAAGGGAAACCGGAAAAAGGTGGTCCGTGACGCTCATTATATCCGCCGCGCCATGACCTTTATCAAGATCTGCAGTGGCGTAGAGGACCAGGAGACGTTGAAGGAATTCCGTCTGGTGAACGAGGCCCATATTGCCGAGCTTGCCTGTGAGCAGGCCACGGAGGAGGACCTGAAAGCCATTTATGCCGCAGTTAAGCAGCTGGAGGAGCGTCCCTGGGACGCATCCGCAGATGTAGCCTTCCATGAGGCGCTGGCTGCTGCCAGTCATAATGAGCTTCTTGCCGCCACGCTGAATCTTTTTATCAGCATGATCGCCGATTTCCGCAGCCGTTTCTATAAGCTCCCGGATTATGTGGCCCGTGCGCAGGAATCCCATCAGGCCATTTACGAGGCCGTCCGCGACAAGGATATTCCCCGTGCCCGGTATGAGATGGAGCGGCATCTGCGCATTGCCCAGGAGTTTGTGGATCAGCATCCGGAGCTTTGAATGGGGTTTTGTGAAAATCGTAGAGATTTTGGCTGGATTTTTGGCACCGTTTTCTGACAACTTTACTTGATTCTCGACCTTTGGGATGGTAAAGTATTACTAAAGTGTGAATGGTATGACCAACATACCAAGAGGCAGGGCCCATGAGCAATACTATTTACCTGGAAACAGGTTCCCGGGAAGCCGGTTGGAACCTGGCCTTTGAGGAATATGTTCTCACCCA
>JAFOCY010000090.1 GCA_017380995.1 Oscillibacter sp.
AAGGAGAGCGTGGAGCTTGTGCGAAAGGCCAAGGCCGAGGGCCTTGCCGTCACCTGTGAGACCGGTCCCCACTATCTGGTGCTGACCGATATGGAACTGGAAAATGACGGCCGCTTCAAGATGAATCCCCCTATCCGCACCGCCGCGGACCGGGATGCCCTCATCGCGGGACTCTTGGACGGCACCGTGGACTGCATCGCTACCGACCATGCCCCCCACTCCGCCGAGGAGAAGGGCAAGGGCCTTGCGGGGAGCATGAACGGCATCGTAGGCATCGAGACGGCCTTCCCCATCCTCTACACCTGCCTGGTGGAGACGGGAATCGTTCCCCTGGAGGTCATTTTGAAGGCCCTGTGCGTGAACCCCCGGACCATTTTCGGCCTGCCCGGCGGCAAAATTGCCGAAGGAGAAGCGGCGGACATCGCCGTGCTGGACCTCCACCGCCTCTGGACCATTGACCCCAACAACTTCCGCTCCCTGGGCCGGGCCACTCCCTTTGCCGGCTGGGGCGTGACGGCCGCGGTCAGCATGACCATCTGCGGCGGCGAGATCGTGTACGCAGACCTCAAACGTGAGGAGGAAAACGCATGAACAAAGTGACCTATACCATCCGGTCTTCCCGCCAGCTGGCCGGAGACATTTTTGAAGTGATCCTGGAGGGTGACACCTCCGCCATCACCATGCCGGGCCAGTTCGTGAACCTGGATCTCCCCGGCTTCTTCCTGCGCCGTCCCATCTCCATCTGCGACTGGGATGAGAGCACCGTGAAGCTCCTGGTGAAGATCGCCGGAAAGGGCACCGATATGCTGGTGCACCTGAAGAGCGGCGTGGAGCTGGATACTCTCAGCGGCCTTGGAAACGGCTTTGACTTTACCCTGGCCGGGGAGCATCCCATCCTGGTGGGCGGCGGCATCGGCATTGCCCCCATCTATGGCCTGGCCCGCCGCATGAAGGCTGCCGGGATTACCCCCCTGGTGGCTCTGGGCTTCCGCAGCGCCAAGGATGCCTTCTATCTCGAGGAGTTCAAGGCCCTTGGCTGCGAGCTGCTCGTTGCCACGGAGGATGGCTCTATGGGCATGAAGGGCTTTGTCACGGACCTGGTGAAAAGCCGTCCCGAGCGGGATTATATCCTCACCTGCGGCCCCCTGCCTATGCTCAAGGCCCTCCATGCCCTCCCTCAGCTCACTGACGGCCAGTTCAGCTTCGAGGCCCGGATGGGCTGCGGCTTTGGCGCCTGCGTGGGCTGCACCATCCCCACCAAGGATGGCTACAAGCGGGTCTGCAAGGACGGCCCCATCCTTTATAAGGAGGAGATCGTATGGTAAACCTGAGTGTGAATTTGGCGGGTGTGGAGCTGAAAAACCCCATCATCCCCGCCTCCGGCACCTTCGGCTTTGGCCGGGAGTATGCCGAGCTCTATGATATCAACATTCTGGGCAGCTTCTCCTGGAAGGGAACCACTGCCGATATGCGCCTGGGCAATCCCCAGCCCCGTATCGCGGAGATGGCTGGCGGTATGCTCAACGCCGTGGGCCTCCAGAACCCCGGCATCGACGCGGTTATTCGGGACGAGGTCCCCAATATCGCCAAGATCTTTTCCGGCCCTGTCATCGCCAACATCGGCGGCTTCTCCCTGGAGGAGTATGCCGAGAACTGCCGCAAGCTCAATGATGTGGAGCAGGTGGGTATCATCGAGGTGAACATCTCCTGCCCCAACGTTCACGCCGGCGGCAAGAACTTCGGCTCTGACCCCGCCCTGGCGGCCCAGGTCACCGAAGCGGTGAAGAAGGCTACCAATAAGCCTGTTTTCATGAAGCTGACCCCCAATGTTACCGACATCGCCGCCATCGCCAAGGCCTGCGAGGATGCCGGTGCCGACGGTGTGTGCCTCATCAACACCCTCCTGGGTATGCGCATCAACCTCAACACCAAAAAGCCCCTCATCGCCAACCGTACCGGCGGCGTCTCCGGCCCCGCGGTGTTCCCCGTGGCCGTGCGCATGGTGTGGGATGTGTATGAAGCGGTGAAGATCCCCATCATCGGCTGCGGCGGCGTTTCCTCTGCCGAGGATGTGGCCGAGATGATGCTGGCGGGCGCCACGGCTGTAGAGGTGGGCGCTGCCAACCTGAAAGACCCCTATGCCTGCAAGACCATTATTGAAAATCTGCCTGCCGTATGTGAGCGGCTGGGCGTTGCCAACATTTCTGAATTGACTGGAGGAGCACACAAATGAGCGCAAAAGACGTGATCATCGCCCTGGACTTTCCCACCAAGGAAGCTACCCTGAACTTTTTGGACCAGTTCCCCGCCGGTGAGAAGCCCTTCGTGAAGATCGGCATGGAGCTGTTCTACGCCGAGGGTCCCGATATCGTCCGTGAGATCAAGGCCCGGGGCCACAAGATCTTCCTGGACCTGAAGCTCCACGATATCCCCAATACCGTGAAAAGCGCCATGAAGGTGCTCAGCCGCCTGGACGTGGATATGTGCAACCTCCATGCCGCCGGTGCCGGCGCCATGATGCGCGGCGCCATCGAGGGCCTGACCCGGCCCGACGGCACCCGCCCCATCCTCATTGCCGTCACCCAGCTGACCTCCACCGACGCCGAGGCCCTCAAGAACGAGATCCTCATTGATGTGCCCATGGCTGAGACCGTCATGTCCTACGCCAAGAACGCCGCAGACTGCGGCCTGGACGGCGTGGTGTGCTCTCCCCTGGAGGCCGCCTTGGTGAAGGAAAAGTGCGGCGAGAGCTTCATGACCGTCACCCCCGGCATCCGCTTTGCCGACAGCGCCGTGGGCGACCAGAAGCGCATCATGACCCCCGAGAAGGCCGGTAAGTCCGGCTGCGACTACATCGTGGTGGGCCGTCCCATCACCCAGGCTGACGACCCCGTGGCCGCTTACCGCCGTGCCATGAAGGATTTTCTCGGCTGAGCAAAAAGCTGAGGCCCTGTACCATGGGGCGCAGCCCCAATGTGTGTAATTTTATTTCTTTGGAGGATTTTGATATGAGTCTCGAAAAAACCATCGCTCACGACCTGCTGTCCATCGGCGCCGTGTTCCTGCGTCCCGACGAGCCCTTTACCTGGGCTTCCGGCATCAAGAGCCCCATCTACTGCGATAACCGCCTGACCCTCACCGCCCCCGCCGTCCGTACCCATGTGGAAGAGGGCCTGGTGGACGTGATCTGCAAGCACTATCCCGAGGTGGAGGTCCTGATGGGTACTTCTACCGCCGGTATCGCCCACGCCGCCATCGTGGGCCACCTGATGGGCCTGCCCATGGGCTATGTCCGCTCCGGCAATAAGGACCACGGCCGTCAGAACCGCATCGAGGGCAAGCTCCTGCCCGGCCAGAAGGTGGTCGTGGTGGAGGACCTGATCTCCACCGGCGGCAGCTGCATCGAGGTGGTGGAGGCCCTTCGTGAGGCCGGTGCCGAGGTGCTGGGCATTGCCTCCATCTTTACCTATGGTCTTCAGAAGGGCATCGACCGTATGGCCGCTGCCAATGTGAAGAACGTGAGCCTGTCCAACTTTGACGCTGTGTGCGAAGTGGCTGCCGAGGAAGGCAAGATCAAGGCTGAGGACATCGATCGCCTGAAGAAGTTCCGCGCCAACCCCTCTGACGAGAGCTGGATTCAGGGCTGATCCCATATGAAACCTATAACGGGCAGCGAAAGCTGCCCGTTGTGGCGAATGCCTTCCACCCCTTGAACAAGAAAAGGAGTCTTAACAAATGGCAAGAAACTTGATCGACATTGTTGACTTTACCACAGAAGAGATCGAACAGCTCATCGCCGTTGCGGAGGATATCATCGAAAACCCCGTGAAGTACCAGGATGCCTGCGCCCACAAGCAGCTGGCCACCCTCTTCTTCGAGCCTTCCACCCGTACCCGCCTTTCCTTTGAGTCCGCCATGCTGAGCCTTGGCGGAAGCGTGCTGGGCTTCTCTTCCGCCTCTTCCAGTTCCACCTCCAAGGGCGAGACGGTGGGTGACACCATCCATACCGTCAGCTGCTATGCGGATATCATCGCCATGCGCCACCCCAAGGAGGGCGCTCCCTATGCTGCCGCCCAGCACTGCGACATCCCCATCATCAACGCCGGTGACGGCGGTCACTGCCACCCCACCCAGACTCTGACGGACCTTCTCACCATCCACCGGGAGAAGGGGTGCCTCTCCGGTTTTACCATCGGCTTTTGCGGTGACTTGAAGTTTGGCCGCACCGTCCACTCCCTGGTCAACGCCCTCAGCCGCTACGAGAACATCAATTTTGTCTTCATCTCTCCCGAGGAGCTGAAGCTCCCTCGCTATGTGAAGGAGGAGGCCCTGAAGAAAAAGGGCATTCCCTATACCCAGACCACCTCTTTGGAGGAGGCCCTGCCCCAGCTGGATATCCTCTACATGACCCGTGTCCAGAAGGAGCGGTTCTTCAACGAGGAGGACTATATCCGCCTGAAGGACAGCTATATCCTCACTCCTGAAAAGCTGGTTCATGCCAAGGCTGACCTCTCCATCCTCCATCCCCTGCCCCGCGTGAACGAGATTTCCGTGGCAGTGGATCAGGACCCCCGGGCAACGTACTGGAAGCAGGTGAAGAACGGCAAATTCATCCGCATGGCCCTGATCTTGAAGCTGCTGGGTATCGAAGTATGAAGGAGGCACTTTTCAGTATGAATATTGACAGCATCCATAACGGCGTGGTCCTGGACCACATCCAGGCCGGAAAGAGCATGGAGATCTACAAGCATCTGAACCTGGACAAGCTGGATTGCTCCGTGGCCATCATCAAAAACGCCCGCAGCGCCCGCATGGGGAAGAAGGATATCCTGAAGATCGACTCCCCCCTGGAGCTGGACCTGGACGTGCTGGGCTATATCGACCCCAATATCACCGTCAACATCATCAAGGACGGTAAGCGGGTGGAAAAGAAGAAGCTGGAACTGCCCAAGCGCCTCACCAATGTGATCCGCTGCCACAATCCCCGCTGCATTACCGTGAGTGAGTCCCAGCTGGACGCCATTTTCCTCCTCAGCGACCCCGACAAGCGGGTTTACCGCTGTGCCTACTGCGAAACTGCAAGCGACAAGAAGTAAACGTCAAAGGACCCTGGACCAAATGGTTCGGGGTCCTTTTATAAGCCCTGCTTCTGACGTCCTTCACGGTTCCTTAACGCAAAAAGGCAAAAACAGGAACCTTTTTTCAAATTACGCGGTTAACATAACGGTGTTGAAAACTCTGTGGAAATTGTTAAAAAGCTTGAAGCCGTAAGGAAAATTTGAGGTGACAGCCCTTTATGAGAAAAATTACGTAAGAACATTTTCGAACCGGAAGAGGAAAAGAAGGGCGTGTTTTGCCTTGTGAGGGCGAATCCCGGCGGGATACTTGAAAGATTTACTTTCTTTGTGGTATGATACACACAATAAATATTTAAAATGGAAGGGAATGTCATTTTGGCAGAGAAAAAACAAGCCTACGGCAACGACAGTATTTCGTCATTGAAGGGCGCGGACCGTGTCCGCAAGCGCCCGGGCGTCATTTTTGGCTCCGACGGACTGGACGGCTGCGAGCACGCCGTATTTGAGATCTTATCCAACTCCATTGACGAGGCCCGTGAGGGACATGGCACCTCCATCACCGTTACCCGATTTCTGGACCACAGCGTGGAGGTGGAGGACGCTGGCCGCGGCTGCCCTGTGGACTGGAACGAAAAGGAACAGCGCTGGAACTGGGAGCTGGTGTTCTGCGAGCTCTACGCCGGCGGCAAGTACAACAATACCTCCGGCGACAACTATGAGTACTCCCTGGGCCTCAACGGCCTTGGCTCCTGCGCCACCCAGTATGCCTCCCGGTATATGGACGTTACCGTCTGGCGGGATGGCTATGAATATAATCTCCGCTTTGAGCGGGGCGAGATCGTGGGAGACCTGAAGAAGGAGTTCCTGCCGAAATCAAAGGCCAAGAAGACCGGCACCCGGACCCACTGGCTGCCGGACCTGGATGTTTTCACGGATATCAAGATCCCGGCAGAGTATTTTGCCGATGTGATGAAGCGCCAGGCGGTGGTGAACGCCGGCATTACCTTTAAGTTCCGTAATGAGAGGTCGCCGGGCGAGTTCGAGGAGACGGAATTCCTCTATGAAAACGGCATTGTGGACTATGTGGCGGAGCTGGCCGGAGAGGGCAGTCTCACCACCCCTGTTTTCTGGCAGGCGGAAAAGAAGGGCAAGGACCGCCCGGATAAGCCGGAGTACAAGGTGAAGCTCTCCGTTGCCTGCTGCTTTAGCAATAAGGTCAACATCATCGAGCACTACCACAACTCCAGCTGGCTGGAACACGGCGGCAGCCCCGAAAAGGCGGCAAAATCCGCCTTTGTCTCCGCCATTGATGGGTATTTGCGCCAGCAGAACAAGTACCAAAAGAGCGAGAGCAAGATCACCTGGGCGGACGTGGAGGACTGCATCGTGCTGGTGTCCAACAACTTCTCCACCCAGACCAGCTATGAAAACCAGACCAAAAAGGCTATCACCAATAAGTTCATCCAGGAGGCCATGACGGAGTTCCTCCGCACGAACCTGGAGATCTACTTTATTGAAAACCACTTTGACGCCGAGAAGATCGCCGAGCAGGTCCTCATCAATAAGCGCAGCCGCGAAAGCGCCGAAAAGGCCCGCCTCAATATTAAGAACAAGCTCTCCGCCAACATCTCCATCGCGGACCGGGTCCAGAAGTTCGTGGACTGCCGGTCCAAGGATGTGACGAAGCGCGAGATCTACATCGTGGAGGGCGACTCCGCATTGGGCAGCGTCAAGCTCAGCCGGGACGCGGAGTACCAGGGCATCATGCCCATCCGCGGCAAGATCCTCAACTGCTTGAAGGCGGATTACGCCCGCATTTTCAAAAGCGATATCATCATGGACCTGATCCGGGTCCTTGGCTGTGGCGTGGAGGTCCAGGGAAAGCACGTGAAGAACATGGCGGCCTTCGACCTGAACAATTTCCGCTGGAACAAGGTGGTCATCTGCACTGACGGTGACGTGGACGGCTTCCAGATCCGTACCTTGGTGCTGACCATGCTCTATCGCCTGACCCCCACCCTCATTAAAGAGGGCTACGTCTACATTGCTGAGACCCCCCTCTTTGAGATCACCTGCGGCGAGAAGACCTGGTTTGCCTACTCTGACGCGGAGAAGAACGCCATTCTCAAGGAGCTGGAGGGGAAGAAGGTCAAGGTGGACCGCTCCAAGGGCCTTGGCGAGAACGACCCGGACATGATGTGGCTGACCACCATGAACCCGGAGACCCGCCGGCTCATCCGGGTAATGCCGGAGGATGTGGAGCGCACGGCCCGGATGTTCGACCTGCTTTTGGGCGATAACCTCCAGGGCCGCAAGGACCACATCGCCGAAAACGGCTATAAATATCTGGACATGGCTGATATTTCCTAAGAGCCATCGGTACAAAACCAGAAAAGGAATCAACTGAAATGGCGAAAAAGAAGCAAACAGAATCCAATAAGCCAAAAGTCAATAATCCTAACGTCATGGGCCTCCGGGCGGCGGTGGTGGAACAGCCCATCACCGATACCCTGGAAGTCAATTATATGCCCTATGCGATGAGCGTCATCGTCTCCCGCGCCATCCCCGAGATCGACGGCTTCAAGCCCTCCCACCGAAAGCTCCTCTACACCATGTACAAGATGGGCCTTCTCACCGGAGCGCGGACGAAGTCCGCCAACATCGTGGGCCAGACCATGCGCTTAAACCCCCACGGCGACGCCGCCATCTACGATACTATGGTCCGCCTTTCCAGGGGCTACGGCGCTCTGCTCACCCCCTTTGTGGACTCCAAGGGCAACTTCGGTAAGGCCTACTCCCGGGATATGGCCTGGGCTGCGCCCCGTTATACGGAGGCAAAGCTCACTACCATCTGTAACGAGCTCTTCCGGGACATTGACGGCGACACCGTGGATTTCGTGGATAACTACGATAATACCATGAAGGAGCCTGCGCTCCTGCCCACCACCTTCCCCAACATCCTGGTGTCTGCCAACAGCGGCATCGCCGTTGGTATGGCCTCCCAGTTCTGCGGCTTTAACCTGAAGGAAGTCTGCGACACCACGGTGGCCTATCTGAAAAATCCGGACTGCGACCTCTTTGAGACCCTCCTGGCCCCGGATTTCCCCACCGGCGGCGAGCTGATCGTGGATACCAACGCCCTGCGGGAGATCTACGAGACGGGCCGGGGCAGCGTCCGCGTCCGGGCCAAATACCGCTATGTCAAAAGCGAGAACCTCATCGAGATCTACGAGATCCCCTACTCCACCACGGTGGAGGCCATTTTGGATAAGGTGGCGGAGCTCATCAAGGCGGGCAAGGCCAAGGAGATCGCGGATATGCGCGACGAAACGGACCTTTCCGGTCTCAAGCTCACCATTGACCTCAAGCGTGGTGTGGACCCGGACAAGCTCATGGCCCGCCTTTATAAGCAGACCACCCTGGAGGATTCCTTCCCCTGCAACTTCAACGTCCTCATTGCCGGCATGCCCCGCGTGCTGGGCGTCCGGGCAATTTTGGAGGAGTGGACCGCCTGGCGCACGGAGTCCGTGCGGCGGCGCATCTTCTACATCCTGGGCAAGCGCAAGGAAAAGCTCCATCTTTTGAAGGGCCTCAAGCGCATCCTGCTGGATATCGACAAGGCCATCCGCATCATCCGGGAAACGGAAGTGGAGGCGGAGGTCATCCCCAATTTGATGATCGGCTTTGGCATCGACCAGATCCAGGCGGAGTATGTTGCCGAGATCAAGCTGCGCAACATCAACAAAGAGTACATCTTAAAGCGTGTTGCCGAGACTGCCGACCTGGAAGAGGAGATTGAGGACCTGGAGGACATTCTCTCCAGTCCCCGCCGGGTGAAGAAGATCATCGTGGACGAGCTGAACGCCGTATCCAAGAAGTACGGTGAGCCCAGAAAGACCACCCTCGTCTATGCCCATGAGATCGAAACGGCTGTGGAGGAAGAGGAAGCGCCTGAATATGGTGTCCATATCTTCCTTTCCAAAGAGGGATATTTCAAGAAGATTACTCCCCAGTCCCTGCGTATGAGCGGCGAGCAGAAGTTCAAAGAGGGAGACAGCCTCCGCCAGAGCTTTGAAACTACTTCCAACGCCGAAATCATGTTCTTTACCGATCAGGCCCAGGTCTATAAGACCCGCCTGGGTGAGTTTGACGATACCAAGGCCAGCGTCCTGGGCGATTACCTCCCCGGTAAGCTGAAGATGGACAGCGGCGAGAATGTGATCTACGCCGTGCTGCCCGGAGATTACAGCGGGTCCCTCCTGTTCTTCTTTGAAAACGGCAAGGCCGCCCGGGTGGAGCTGAAGGCCTATCAGACCACTTCCAACCGCCGCAAGCTCACCGGCGCCTATTCCGATAAGTCGCCTCTTGCCGCTATGCTGCGCATTGACGAAGAGACGGAGCTGGCCGTCTATTCCACCGAGCCAAGGTGCCTGGTCTTCCATACGGCGCTGCTCGCCCCCAAGGCAACCCGCTCTGCCCAGGGTGTGGGCGTGATGACCCTCAAGCCCAAGTGGCACCTGGAGCGTGTGGAACCTCTGGAGGCAACGCCCATCCAGAATAAGAGCCGCTACCGCGTTCGTTCCCTGCCTGCCGCCGGTGCACTTCTGCGCCAGGAGGACAGCGAAGAACAACAGATGGAAATTTTATGATCGAAGGAGGACCCATCATGCCTGACATCCAGAAAACTGCCGAAAACCTGCGCGAGCTTGGCTACACCGTCCGCATTTTTGACACCAAGGAGGCCGCCGCCGACTATCTGGACGGCGCCATCGACCAGACCACCGTGGGCTTTGGCGGCTGCCAGACTGCCCAGCAGATGGGCTTGTACGAGCGCCTTGAAAAGCACAACGAGGTCCACTGGCACTGGGTCAAAGGGGAGGGCGAGCGGGAGCTTGCCATGAACACCGAGGTCTATATCACCTCTGCCAACGCCCTGGCGGAAAGCGGCGAGATCGTGAACATCGACGGCGCGGGAAACCGGGTGTCCTCCACCCTCTTTGGCCATGAGAAGGTGTATTTCGTGGTGGGGCGGAACAAGCTGACGGAGGACTATGACGCTGCCCTCTGGCGGGCGCGGAATGTAGCGGCCCCCAAGCGGGCCCAGAGCATGGGGAAAAAGACCCCCTGCGCCATCCGGGCAGACCGCTGCTACGACTGCAAGAGCCCTGAGCGCATCTGCCGGGGATTGGTGGTCCTCTGGGGCCCCATGATGGGCTTTGAGACGGAGATCGTCCTGATCGACGAGGATCTGGGTATGTAAAAATGACGAAAGGGAGGCGGAGACCATGAAAAAGAGGGGCATTTTGGCACTGACGGCCCTTTGCGCCCTTTTGCTCACGGGCTGCGCCTCCCTTTTGGAACGCCAGTATGTGACAAGCGACCTCCATACCAGCAAATTCTGGGAGAGTGAGGCTGTTGATACCCTGCGCGCCGAAAACCGCCAGGATATCGTCAACGATGTGCTGCTGCTCATCGGCCAGCATAAGGAAGGCGCCACCATTCGCCTCTACAGCGATATGGACGATGTAACGGTGTCGGAGCTTGTGCAGGAGGCCACCAGTGAGGTGCGCCGGCAGACGCCTATGGGTGCCTATGCCGTAGAGTATATCACCTCCTCCGTCCACGCCCAGCGGGGCTACCATGAGATCGACCTGATCATCAGCTACCGCCGCACGGCGGAGCAGGTGAAGGCGGTGGTGAACGCCACCAGCACCGCGGGGATCGCCAGTCTTCTGGAAGGCGCGGTGGAGGCAGGTCAAAAGGAGCTTGCAGTGCGCATCGGATACTGGGATGAGGAGAGCCGCGCCGCTATCGAGTCGGCAATGGAGACCCTGCGGGAAGAGCGGGAGATGGGCGAAGAGCCCTACTGGGAAGTCCATTGCTATCCCAGCGAGGAGAACGCGGGTTTGGTGGAGTTTTTACTGGATGCCCCTGTTCCGGTGATGGAAGAAGCCGCTATTACGGCGGCAGAAAAAACGCAGTAAAAAAATTTTTTGGAAAATGGAAAAAAGTGTTGACAAACGATGGAGACGGTGGTATAGTAACTACTGTTGACGCGGGCATAGCTCATCTGGTAGAGCGCCACCTTGCCAAGGTGGAGGTAGCGAGTTCGAGCCTCGTTGCCCGCTCCAAACTGACAGGTCACTCAGAAGAGTGGCCTGTTTTTTTATTTCCCCCAAAATCCTCAGATTTTTGGGAAGATGCCCGCGGGGGGCGTAGGGGCGGTCATTGGCCGCCCTGACTCTTTCCTTTCGGGACAGAGTATGTTATAATCATTTTTTAGAGAAAAAGGAGGGAAGACCATGGAGACCATCAGCGGTGTGAGCAACTGGCAGCTCGTTGTGCGCCGGGAGGCG
>JAFOCY010000011.1 GCA_017380995.1 Oscillibacter sp.
CATCTCCAATGGTGTTTCCGCCATGGGCGATCCGGATAGTCCCGCCATGCTTTCCTTCCATCTGGAAAGCCCTTACTTTGCCAAAAGCAAGCATCTGACGCTCTATATCACCCAGGTGGAGTGGCTGGACAAGGAACTGGAAAAGGTCCGTGTGGATCTGAACACCCTGTATATGGACCGGAAGATCGAAGGTGTCCGTGTGTTCTCGGCAGAGCACCGGGAGGGCGGATGGTTGCTGAGCCTGGAGGTGGAACGCATCAAGGAAAATCACAGCTTCACAGTGTTCAGCACCACATATTATGACGCCCAGGGGAAGGAGTACCACATGGACTCTCAGGCCAGCAGTTCCGGCGAATCACCGGAGTATTTCCGGGAGGAGCTGCCGCTGAAGGGCTACCATGAAGACGCTGTTTGGTTGGTACCTCTTTATTCTCACCGCACGGATTGCAGCCCCGGTATTACGGTCCCAATCAAATGATGGAAAGGAGCGCCGAAAGGCGCTCCTTTTTGCGAACAAATGCACGAACATTTGTTCTTTTGTGGTTGCAAGAAGGGTAAATATTTGCTATACTGATTTTAATTATAAAAGAATGGAAGGAACGGGACTTCATGCGTATCCTTGGCATTGACCCCGGTGTTGCCACCATCGGTTTTGGCCTGATTGAAGCGGAGCGGGGGCAGGCACAGATGATCACCTACGGCGCTATCACGACTCCCGCGTGGATTCCGCTGTCCAAACGGCTGTACCAGATCTCTTTGGATATGGAGGAGTTGATCGGGCAGCTGAAGCCTGATGTGATCGCGGTGGAGGAACTCTTTTTCAACAACAATATCACCACCGGTATTGCCGTTGCCCACGGCCGGGGCGTGATCCTCTGCGCTGCGGAAAAGTGTGGGATCCCACTCCATGAGTACACGCCGTCCCAGGTGAAATTGGCGGTGGTGGGGTATGGCAAGGCGGAAAAACGCCAGGTGATGGACATGACCCGCCGGCTGCTGCACCTCAAGGCCGTCCCCCGGCCGGATGACGCGGCGGACGCGTTGGCGCTGGCGCTGTGTCACGCCAGAAGTGCCACTTCTCGCTTGCCGCAGCTGAATAACGTGAAGGAGACGATCTGATGTTTTACTATCTGGATGGTACTGTGGCAGAGCTCCTGCCCTATCTGGCCGTGATTGATTGCGGCGGTGTGGGCTATGCCTGCAAGACCACCAACAACACGCTTTCCCGCCTGAAAAAGGGACAGAAGGGGAGGGTCTATACCTATCTCAACGTGGGAGAGGGGATCTTTGACCTTTACGGCTTTGCAACGCAAAATGAACTGAACAGTTTTAAAATGCTGCTAGGGGTTTCCGGTGTGGGACCCAAGGCGGCTTTGGCGATCCTCTCTGTGGGAACTCCCGAGACGCTGGCCATGGCCATTGTTACCGGAGATGAAAAGGCGCTCACCGCTGCCCCGGGAATCGGCAAGAAGATCGCCCAGCGTATCATCCTGGAGCTGAAGGATAAGATGGCTAAGGAAACTGCCGCAGGACTTGATTTCTCCGGCGGAAAGGGAACTCCTGCGGCGCCTGTATTTTCCAGTAAGGCGACCGAAGCGGCTCAGGCTTTGGCGGTACTGGGTTATTCCTCCCAGGAGGCTGCTGCGGCCTTGAAGGGGATTGATGTGGAGGGTCTTCCTTTGGAGGAGATCATTCGTCAGAGCTTGCGGAAAATGGTGAAGTGATTTTACTTTACACATAATGAATTTCGATTGATTTAGGTGCATTTAAAAACAACTGGATTCGTAAGGAAGTAGAGCTATGAGCATCGACTTTGGAAATGATATTTACGAGGAGCCTCTGGTGGCAAAGACCTTTTTGCAGGAGGATGCCCAAGAAGGTTCTTTACGCCCCAAGACATTAAAGGAATATATCGGCCAAGAAAAGGCGAAGGATAACCTTTCTGTATTCATTCAAGCTGCCCGGAAGAGGGAAGAGGCATTGGACCATGTCTTGCTTCACGGTCCTCCGGGCCTTGGTAAGACGACCCTTGCGGGCATCATTGCCCAGGAGATGAATGCGGGTATCCGCATCACCTCCGGCCCTGCTATTGAAAAGCCCGGCGATCTGGCGGCCCTGCTGACCAACCTGAACGAGGGAGACATCCTCTTTGTCGATGAGATCCACCGCCTGAACCGCCAGGTGGAGGAGATCCTGTATCCCGCTATGGAGGACTATGCGCTGGATATCATCGTGGGAAAAGGGCCCTCTGCCAATTCTATCCGACTGGACCTGCCGAAATTTACCCTCATCGGTGCCACGACCCGGGCGGGCCAGCTCTCCGCGCCCCTGCGGGACCGTTTTGGAGTGACCCTCCGTTTGGAACTTTATACGGCGGAGGAGCTTGCCAAGATCGTGACCCGCTCTGCCGGGATTTTAAATGTGGATATCGTGCCGGAGGGGGCTTACGAGATTGCCCGCCGCAGCCGCGGCACTCCCCGTATCGCAAACCGGATGCTTCGCCGGGTCCGGGATTTTGCCCAGGTGAAGGCAGACGGCATCATCACCCGGGAGGTTGCCGACCAGGCACTCAGCGCTCTGGAGATCGACTATCTGGGGCTGGATCCGACGGACCGGCGTATGATGGAAGCGATCATCGAAAACTACAACGGCGGTCCTGTAGGACTGGAGACTTTGGCTGCCACCATCGGAGAGGAAGCTGTTACCCTGGAAGATGTGTATGAGCCGTATCTGATGCAGCTGGGCTTTCTGACCCGCACACCTCGGGGACGTTGTGTCACCCATAAAGCGTATCAGCATCTTCATAAGGCGATTCCGGGCGGTGTGAATGGGGAGCTGGATCAGCTGACGATCTGAGGTGCTCTTGCAGCCCCAGTAGAAGAAAACTGGTAAACGTTGACGCGGCAGCGGTTCAGGTTTACCATAAAATCACTAAAAATATGCAAAGAATCATCGTATATTTTGATTATTTCCTTGACATTCCGCCGGAAGGATGGGTATAATACCAATATGTACAAAATGGCAGAGAACGATTATACCCTTTTGGAGCAGATGGCAGATGAAGCGCTGTGCGCTTTGGCCGCTTCCGGAAACCGTTTGGCAGAGGACATTCTTGTTGAACGCTATACCCGTATTGTCCGAAGCTGTGCCCGTCCTTACTTTTTGGTAGGCGGAGACAGTGAGGACCTGACCCAGGAGGGAATGGTAGGCCTCATTAAGGCCGTGAGGGAATATGACGCCGCCAAGGAGGCTTCCTTCCGGACTTTTGCCGAACTTTGTATACGCAGCCGGCTGTATTCCGTTCTCCGTGCCAGCGCACGGGAAAAGCATCTCCCGCTCAATCAGTCGGTTTCTCTGGATACTCCTTGCTTTGACAGCAATTCCTACACCTCTGGTACCAATAACTTGGCGCAGCGCGATCCTGAAGAAGACTTGATCGACAGGGAGCACACAGCAGCCCTCTTATCCGGTGTCCGGAAACAGTTGTCCGAATTAGAAGCGAAGATTTTGGGGTACTATTTAGACGGCCTTTCATGCAGGGAAATTGCCGAGACGGTAGGCAGATCCCCAAAGTCCGTGGACAACGCTGTGCAGCGGATCCGACGCAAGGTGGCACAGCACATTCTTTCCGGCGATTTCAGCAGAAGCTGAGCGCATATATATTTTTCTTTTCAAAGAGAGGGTAAAATCATGTACGAAGACAAGACTTTAGTGTGCAAAGAGTGCGGCAACGAGTTCGTGTTCACCGCCGGTGAGCAGGAGTTCTACGCTGAGCGCGGCTTCCAGAACGAGCCCCAGCGCTGCAAGGCCTGCCGTGACGCTCGCAAGAACGCAGCCCGCGGTCCCCGTGAGTACTTTACCGCTGTTTGCGCTGCCTGCGGCGGCGAAGCTAAGGTTCCCTTCGAGCCTAAGTCTGACCGTCCCGTGTATTGCAGCGAGTGCTTCGCTAAGATGCGCGAGCAGCAGAGATAAAAAGCTGTTTCCAGTTTTTGTTTCTTGCA
>JAFOCY010000091.1 GCA_017380995.1 Oscillibacter sp.
GTCTGCGGCAGGCCCGAGAGAACTGGGTGGTTGTAGAAGGGACGCATGAACCACTGATTGATGCTGAGACCTTTCAGAAGGTACAGATGCTGGTCAGCAGCCGCAAGCGCACCAAAAGCCGTACCTATGACTTTCTGCTGCGTGGCTTGATCTTCTGCCATGAGTGTGGATATCCTATGGCCGTCATCAATCGCAAGAACGCAGCGGGAGAAGAACGGCTGTTCCTGATTTGTCGTACTTATCAGAGGTTTACTAAGGCTGGTGTTTGCACCTGCCACTCCATCAAGGAAAAGACGGTAACTGACGCGGTTCTTGCCAAAGTGCGGGAGGTCTGTGAGGCCTACCTGAACCCAGCAGAGCTGATACCTGTGGCAGAAGCCGCTGTATCCGAGGCGGACAAAGCGGCCAGCACAGAAGTGGAGATCCAGTCCCTGCGGAACCGGATCGACACACTGACAGTCAACCTGGATAAGATGTACATGGATAAGCTCAGCGGCATCCTGTCCGAGGCAGACTTCCAGCGCATCTATCTGAAGGTCAAAGAGGATCGGTCGCAGCTGGAAGAACAGCTAAAAACACTGGAGCGAGAAAAAGAGAACCCTGTTCCCAAAGAGGACAGGGCAAAGGAACTGGTGCAGCGTTTTTTAGAGTCTGTTCCCACCAATCGGGAACTACTGTTCAGCCTGATCGAGCGTGTGGAGCTGTCTGAAGACAAACAGATCTACATCAAATTCCGCTTCCGCCAACTGAATGAGGCGGGATAAAACCAGATATATCAATGGTTTGCGCCGATTTGACTGGCGCAAAAAAACAGGGCAAACCGTTTACAATGATGGCAGCGAACAGTATCCCGCATTGAGAAAAAGGCCCTGGAAAAGCTGAAAGCCGAGCTGGGAGAATAGGCACAGATAGACGCGTGCCTGAACAACGAAAAGACCTGCCGCCGGGCAGGTCTTTTAAAACAAGAGGTCGCGGTTTTCTTTTCGGACTTCTACCAGGCGCACCCTGGGATGCTCTGCCACCAGGTGAAACAGCTCTGTATCCGCCTTCTGGAGGACCCCTAAAATGGGGATATCTCCCTCCAACGCCTGTAAAATGGCAGTCCGGAAGGCCTCTGCCCCGGCCTCTGCCGCTCCAAGCTCGTCCATCACCAGGACCTCCCCGGCCTCCTCTGGTGCCAGTGCTTCGCAGCCCAGGCGGTCAAAGGCTTCCGCGGTCTTCCCGCCGGGAACGGGAGGACAGAAACAGAGAAAATTTTCTTCCGTGGGTCTTTCCTGCCGATCCAGCCGCAATAGATGCAGGCTGGTCCGCCCCAGATAGACCTCCACAGCTTTCACTGTGCGGAATCCGCACGCCCGCCTTCCCACCAGAAGCTTTTGCAAAAGGGTGGATTTTCCGATCCCCTTTTCTCCCGTCAGAAACAGGTGGGGCCGCTTATTCATGCATGGGGCATCCATGGCGGACCTCCCCTCTTGCCTCCCGGCGCAGCGCCCGCTCGTAGATCATCTCTCCTGCGATGCTCACAGCGATTTCCGCCGGCGTCACCGCCTTGATGGCCGTACCGATGGGCGTATGGACCCGGGCAATCGCTTCTTCCGGGATCCCAGCCGCCCGAAGCTGCTGGTTCACCGCCGCGGTCTTGGACCGGGAGCCGATGACGCCAAGGTAAGCAAAGGGTCCCCGAAGCACCTGCTCCTGCACCGTAAAATCAAAGGTATGCCCGCTGGTAAGGACCACCAGATAGTCCTCCTCCGTCAGCTTCAGGTGATCGCAGATCCGCTCAAAGCTGCCGCAGACGATCCGCTCCGCCGTGGGGAACAATTCTTCATTGGCAAATTCCTCCCGGGGGTCCATAACCGTGACCCGGAAGTCCACACTGCTCAGCAAAGGTGCCAGCGCCTGGGCGCAATGGCCGCCGCCAAAGATGACGGCCCGCTCGCCGATGGGAAGAGGCAAGGCAAAGCCTTCAGGGCTCTCGGTCACCCGGGCCACCGTGCCGTCCAGCATCTGTACCAGCCATCCCTTCTCCCGTAATTCGATCTTTCTTACGACTTCCGCCGCCAGTTTCGCCCAGGCCGCCTCTCCGGCATCCACGAACTGCATCCATACCTGGATCTCGCCGCCGCAGAGCATACCGATGTCTTCCCCGCCGCTGTGGAGGGAAAAACAACGCTTCTCAGACTGCCGCCGCCCCAGAAGTTCCATAGCAGCCCTTTCCGAGAGGTATTCCACGTTTCCTCCGCCGATGGTGCCTTCCACCCGCCCTTCCGCGCTCACCAGCATCTGGGCCCCTTTGCCCCGGGGGGCGGAGCCGGAGCCGGAGAGAATGCTCACCAGCATCAGATCATGGCCCTTTTCCACTTCATAGCGCATTTTTGTAAAGAGTCTTTTCACGGCGCTCCTGCCTTTCCGATGGACTTGGCCATCAGGTCCTGATACTGCGCCCGGGTAAGGTCACAGTGGTAGAACAGGTCATAATAGGTCTTTACTTCTTCATAGAGGTCATACTCCGCCATCTCAGGATACAACAGCTCACCCAGCCACAGCATCCCCAAATACCGCTGCACAGAGGGCGGGAAGCCCATCCAGTTATAGGGCCCAGCGGGGACCTCATAATACCGTCCCGTACGGATGGCGGTGAGGCTCTGCCAGGCGGGATCCGTTCCCACGGCGTCATAGATGCTCTGGTCACCGAAAAGGATCACCTCAGGGTCCCAGACCATGATCTGCTCCAGCCCCACTTCATTTCCGCTGCCCTTGGCGGACGGGACCTCCACCACTGCCAGGTTATTGCTCATCATGTCAATGATCTCGGAATGGTAGGAATCCCTGGCGATCACATGATGTCCCTCCGCGCCTGTGATATAAAGGGTGTCTACCAGAGCCACATTCTCCGCCAGAGCCTTGGTCCTGGCATATACATCGTCGCAGTAGGCCGCAAGAGTCTCAGCCGCCTCTTCTTCGCCCAGAAGGTCCCCAAGCATCCGGTAGGCTTCACCGCTTGTGGGCAAGGTGGCAGTGATATGGAGGAAGGGGATGCCCGTCTGGGCCTGCAGAGCGTCCAGATCCTCCGCCGCCGTGTCTTTGGCCTCACCCACATCAATGACCACCTGGGCGCCGGAGGAAAGAAGCGTCTCCAGGTTCAGCTCGCCCTTTCCGCCGTATAGCTGGCCCAGAACGGGAAGCGCATCATACTCCGTATCCAGGTATTGTTCCGCTTCTTTGCTCCACGGCTCCGCAATGCCCACCAGCTTTTCCGGGCACAGGGCAAATAGAACGATTTGCGACAGCGGTCCGGAAACGGCCACCTTTTCAATGGTCCCGGGGACCTCCACCGAGCGGCCGGTGGAGTCCGTAAAGAGGCGGAGAGCCGGGGATTCTGCCTGGACGGCAGTATCGGCAGTTCCCTCCGGAGCTTTCCCGCAGGCGCTGAGCAGCATGGCCAGGGCCAGAAAAAACGTCAATACTCGAACTTTCATAAAATGTCCTCCACGTGAAGGTGTATGAATCCCAGTTTACGCAGGCTTGGAAGATACCAGGGAACATCACCTTTCCCCTTTACCAGCTTTCCTGCCAGGAATTCATCGGTGATGAGCGTCTTGTCTTGCTCGCGGCTGTAGAGCGCAAAGAACCGCCGGGCATCCTCCCAGGAACAAAAGGGCTGTCCAAATTCTATTTCCAGTTCCCGGGCCTGAAAGGGGATCCCCCGCTGCTCCAGCGTCTTTTTGGCATGGCAAAACCCATAGCTCCCTGTGGGATGGCTCCCCGGGGAAAACCGGTGGGTATCATAGTTCCGGGAAATGATGAACACATCCCCGCGGCACTGGGCGGCGGCAAGCTCCAAAACCTCTTCGATGTCGCCGAAAAAGCAAAATACCATCGCGTCATAAGGTGTCTCAGGCGGCAGCTTTGCAATATCTCCGCAAAGGGGGATAACATTGGGAAGACTCTTTTCCTCCAACACCTGCAAAGCATCCCGGTCGATATCCACCGCCGTCACCTGTCCGACGTGAGGAGCCAATGCTGCCGCCAGATCCCCCAGGCCGCAGCCTGCGTCGCAAATATGACTGTCCGGTCCAAGCCACGGCGTCAGCAGCTTTGCCAGGCGCTCGTGATAGTCACTGTAAGCCGAGGCACAGCGCATATAACGGATCATCTCCGGTGTCCAGCGATACATCAAAGCTTCACCTCCGGCAGGATCATGGGCCCCTGGGGGGTATCCCAAAAGGCAGTATCCACCCGGTAGAGCCGCCGGATCAGGTCCGCCGTCAGTACCTCCCTTGCCGGGCCTTCTGCCGCCACAGCGCCATTCTCCAGCGCCAGCACACGGTGGGAGAACCAAAGCGCCTGCTGGGGATCGTGGGTAGAGAGGAGGATGGTATAGCCCTCCTCTGTCAGTTCCCGCACCATAGAGAGGATCCGCAGCTGATTGCCGTAATCAAGACTGGAGGCAGGCTCGTCCATAACCAGGATCTCCGAATCCTGGGCGATAGCCCGGGCCAGCAGCACCAGCTGCTGCTCTCCGCCGGAAAGACGGGAAAACTCCCGCCCCTCCAAATGATCTGCCCCCACACGGCGCAAAGCCTCCCTGGCCCGCTCCACCTGGGGTTTTCCCGGGGAAAGGAAGGGGGAGCGCTGCCGGGTGGTGCCCATAAGAGCAGTATCCAGCACGCTGTAGCCAAAGGTGGGACGGTGGCTCTGTGGAATGTAGGCGATCTTTTTCGCCCGCTTTCCCGGCGAGAGTGTCCGCAGGTCTTCTCCATCCACAGTAATGGTGCCACTGTATCCCCTCATGCTCCCCAAAAGGCAGCGGAAAAGGGTGCTCTTTCCCGCGCCGTTTGGTCCCAGGACGGCCAGAAACTCTCCCTTTTGCGCAGAAAAGGTGACGTCCTGCAAAACCGGGCGGCTGCCGTAGGCGCAGGTAACCCCTTGTACCAAAATACCCATCAGGCCCCCTCCTTTCTGGTCATCAGATACAGAAAGAAAGGTGCGCCGATAAAGGCCGTCAGGATCCCGATGGGGATCTCCGTTGCCAGCAGGTTCCGGGAGATATTATCCACCAGCAGCAAAAAGCTTCCCCCCATCAGCATAGAGGCAGGAAACAGATATCTGCAGTCGTTTCCCACCAGACGGCAGCTGAAATGGGGGATTACCAAGCCCACCCAGCCAATCATTCCCGATACCGAGACGCTGGCCGCTGTGAGCAGGGTGGCACAAAAAATCACCACCAGGCGCAGCCGGGCAGCATCCACACCCATCGCCGTGGCCTCCTCCTCTCCTAACGTCAGGAGATTCACCCGCCAGCGGAGCAAAACCAGGGGGATCAGGCCCATAAGCAGCGGCCCCAGGAAAAATACAACGTCCTTTCCCTGGGCTCCGGAAAGGCTTCCCATCAGCCAGTAGGTGATCTCCGGCAGCTTGCTGCTGGGATCGGCCACCAGTTTAATGTAAGAGGTCCCTGCGGAAAAGAGGGAACTGACCATCATACCGGCCAGCAGCATATTCAAAATACGGCTGCCTCTGGCCCGCCGCCCAATGAGGTACACCAGTCCTACCGTCAGGAGGCTGAAGCCAAAGGCCAGCGCCGTGACGCCGCCTCCGGAATGTCCCAGCAAGATGGCCAGTGCCGCGCCAAAACAGGCGCCGGAAGAAGCGCCTAAAATATCCGGAGATGCCATGGGATTCTGGAATACGCACTGATATGCCGTCCCCGCGGCAGAAAGGGCACATCCTACCATAGCGGCCAACAAAATGCGGGGCAGGCGGATGTGGAGAACCGCCACCGCCATGGTGTCCGTCCAGGTGGGTGTGACAGAAAGGCCGCATCGTTCTGCCAGGATCCCGATCACCTGGGGCAAAGGAACTTCCAGCCGTCCCCAGAGGAAGGAGAGGTGAAACAGCGCCAACAGCACTGCCAAGAGGACCATCAGCTTGGTCACAGGGCGTCGTTTTGTTCGCATAAAAGGTCCTCCTTTCGTCTTCATCACTCTTAGGATGCCTTATTTTTAAGGATTTGTAAAGTACAACTTCTCTTCCCCCTTCCGAAGGCCCAGCAAACGTCTGCCGGCAAGAACCGCGGTGCCGCAGATCATTCCGTTTATAATTCGCGCTGAACGCAGCAACATCCGTCAAATATGAGACAACTTAATACCTGATATCAAATTATTTCATATCCGGCCGAAAATGCAGTTCAAAACGGCGCGGCTGTAGCCTCACGTTTTCCTCTGTTTTGAACTGACGAACTTGTAAAAATTGGATATGGTAATACTATAAATTATTTAATAGGGGGTATTAAAAAATGTACGAAATCATAAACAGTGTAAACACCGCGCTAAATAACTTTATTTGGGGCGTCCCCGCCATGGTATGTATCCTCGGCGTGGGTCTTTACCTGACCGTTGGTTCCGGCTTTATCCAGGTGAGAAAATTTGGATATGCCATGAAGCAAACCATCGGCAAGGTTTTCAGCAAGAAAGCATCTGCAGACGGCAGTATCACCCCCTTCCAGGCGGTGTGTACCGCTCTGGCTGCAACAGTGGGTACCGGCAACATCGCAGGCGTTGCAGGTGCTATCGCCATCGGCGGTCCTGGTGCGGTGTTCTGGATGTGGATCTCCGCCCTGCTGGGTATGGCCACCAAATTCGCTGAAGTTACGCTGGCCGTGGAATACCGGGAGCGCAATCAGGATGGCGAGTATGTGGGCGGTCCCATGTACTACATCAAAAACGGTCTTGGCAGCAAGTGGATGTGGCTGGCATACCTCTATGCCGGTTTTGGCGCTATCACCGTGCTGGGCACCGGCAACGCCACGCAGGTCAATACGATCACCGCTTCTATCAACTCCGCACTGCTCAACTATCATATTATTTCTGAGAGCGGTGTCAAACTCTCCAATATCATTATCGGTGTTTTGATCTGTATTTTGGTGGCAATAATCCTGCTGGGCGGCATCAAGCGCTTGGGTCAGGTCACCGAGCGACTGGTTCCCTTTATGGCTGTGATCTATATTCTGCTGGGCGTTGGTTTGATCGTGCTGAATATCGGTAAGGTCCCCGCCGTCTTCGCCAGCATCTTCCACGGTGCCTTCAATCCCGCAGCCGTCACCGGCGGTGTGGTAGGTTACTTCTTCCTGAGTATGAAAAAGGGCGTTTCCCGCGGCATTTTCTCCAATGAGGCAGGTCTTGGTACCGGTTCCATCGCCCACGCCTGCGCTGACACCGATAAGCCCATTGAGCAGGGTATGTTTGGCATCTTCGAAGTCTTTATGGACACCATCGTCATCTGCACCATGACTGCTCTGGTCATCCTTCTCAGCGGCGTTACCGTTCCTTACGGTGAGGCTGCCGGTGCCGAACTGACCATCGCAGGCTTCACTGCTGTCTACGGCAACTGGGTCTCCATCTTCACCGCCGTTGCAATGTGCTGCTTCGCATTCTCCACCATTCTCGGTTGGGGTCTTTACGGTTCCCGCTGCATGGAGTTCCTCTTTGGACACAAGGTCATTAAGCCTTACATCGCTGTCTATTCTCTGGTGGCAATCGTGGGCGCCACTTTGGATCTGGGTTTGATCTGGGGCATCTCCGATACCTCCAACGGCTTCATGGCCATCCCCAACCTGATCGCACTGTTCCTGCTGGCTCCCAAGCTGTTCGCCCTGATGAAAAAGCACTTTAACGAAAAGTAAATGCTCTTTCTTTGAGGCCATTTCTCTTCCTTCTATTCCTCACCGATCCA
>JAFOCY010000092.1 GCA_017380995.1 Oscillibacter sp.
GCATCCACAAGCTGGGTGTCGCCGTGGACCACGCGGTGGACAGCATCGTCTCTGAGATGCGATGAAAAAGGGCGCGCTGAAAGGCGCGCCTTTTTTCTGCAAAAGGTGATAAAATTTTTTTGAAAAAGGTATTGACTTTTTTGGGAGAATCGGTATAATAACATGTGTTCGCTGCTGAGCGATAAAGTGAATAGCGGATATGGAGAAGTCGCCTAGTTGGTCGAGGGCGCATGATTGGAAATCATGTAGGCTCCTAAAGGGTCTCGAGGGTTCGAATCCCTCCTTCTCCGCCAAAAGAAGTGGACAGGTCATGCCTGTCCACTTCTTTTTTTGCGATCCAGCTTCCTCCTTGCAATTTCCCGGAGGGAACAGTACAATATCCTCATAGAACAAAGAGAAAGAAGGATGCCTCATGTCCCATGTTACCGTAAATGCCCTGGGCGAACAGTGCCCCATCCCTGTTGTGAAGGCCACCCGCGCCCTGCGGGAGATGACCGAGCCGGGCACCCTCACTGTTTTGGTGGATAACGAGATCGCCGTGCAGAACCTCCGGCGTATGGCGGAGGGCAACGGCCTTTCCTATGAGGCCCAGAAGCGGGGGGAGAAGGAATTTGCCGTCACCATGACGGTGGACCAGCCCGCTGGGGACGCCCCCAAGGAGGAACCCTCTGTTGCCTGCATCCCGGACCAGCGGGGAGAAGTGGTGGTAGCGGTGGATACCGCTGTGATGGGCCGCGGCAGCGACGAGCTGGGCGAAAAGCTCATGAAGGGCTTCCTCTTTGCCGTGAGCCAGCTGGAGACTTTGCCCCGCACCATGCTCTTTTATAACGGCGGCGCCAAGCTTACCGTGGAGGGCAGCGCCAGCCTGGAGGACCTTTCCAAGCTGGAGGCCCAGGGGGTGGAGATCCTCACCTGCGGCACCTGTTTAGATTATTACGGCCTGACGGAGAAGCTCCGGGTGGGCACCGTCACCAATATGTACACCATCGTGGAAAAACTGGCGGGAGCGGGGAAGGTCGTGAAGCCTTGATCTACCTGGATAACGCCGCCACCACCCGCCCCAAGCCCGCCGGGGTAGCCCGGGCGGTTCTGGAGGCCATGGATACCTGGGGCAACAGCGGACGGGGGGCTCATGAGGAGGCCCTCTGCGCCGCCCGGGGGGTCTACCGCCTTCGCAGCCGCTTGGCGGAGTTTTTCGGCTGTCCCCAGGCGGACCATGTGGTCTTCACCCAAAACTCCACCCAGGCATTGAACATCGCTATTTCCGGGCTCCTTGGCCCCGGAGATCATGTGATCTCCACGGATTGGGAGCATAACTCCGTTCTGCGGCCCCTGTACCGTCTGGAGCAAAATGGGGCGGAGGTGGATTTCCTCCCGGCGGACCGGAGCGGACGGCTGGACTATGACCATCTTCCAAAGCTCCTGCGGCCCAACACGAAGGCCATCGTCTGCACCCATGCTTCCAACCTGACGGGGGACATGATGGATCTTCCCCGGATGGCGGACTTTGCCCGTGCCCACGCTCTGCTCCTGATCCTGGACGCTTCCCAGACGGCGGGAATGTTCCCCATCCACATGCAGGAGATGGGCATCGACGTATTGTGCTTCACCGGCCACAAGGGCCTCCTGGGTCCCCAGGGCACCGGCGGCCTTTGCATCCGCCCCGGGGTGGAGATCCGTCCCTTCGCCGTGGGCGGCACCGGGGTCCATAGCTTTTCCCGAACACAGCCCCAGGCCTATCCTACCCGACTGGAGGCCGGAACACTGAACGGCCACGGCCTTGCGGGCCTTGATGCCGCTTTGGACTACATCGAGGGCGAGGGACAGTCCGCTCTCCGTGCCCGGGAAACCCTTCTGGCCCGCCGCTTTTATGAGGGGGTGAAGGACCTGCCCGGCGTCACGGTGTACGGGGATTTCTCCACCCATCTTCGCGCGCCCATCGTGACGCTGAACCTGGGGGATTACGACTCGGGGGAGGTATCCGACGAGCTTGCAGAGCGATTTTCCATCGCCACCCGCCCCGGGGCCCACTGCGCCCCCCGGCTCCACACCGCCCTTGGCACGGCGGAGCAGGGAGCGGTCCGCTTCTCCTGGTCCTGCATGAATACGGAGGAGGAGACGGAGGCGGCCATCGCGGCTGTCCGTACCCTTGCGGAGGAAGCATGAGAACAAAAGAAGCGCGCTGCGTCATCACCTTTCCCTCGACCACGGCCGCCATGGCCATGGAGGGCTACTGCGAAAAGGCGGGCCTTCCCGGGCGGCTCATCCCCGTGCCCAGGAGCATCACCGCCGGGTGCGGCCTTTGCTGGTCCGCCCCTCTGGAGAGTCGGGAGGCCCTGGAGGATGGGGTGATGGAAGCCCATATCACCATCAGCGGCATTTACACCATTTTGTTATAAGGAAGGAGACCACTATGCAGAAACTGGATAAAATGTTTCACATCCACTGTGTCCCCGGGGACGTAGGCCGCTACTGCATCCTCCCCGGCGACCCCGGCCGGGTGGAGGCCATCGCCGCCTATTTTGACGACGCCAAACAAATTGCCTACAACCGGGAGTTCAACGTCTGGACCGGATACCTGCTTGGCGAGAAGGTGACGGCCTGCTCCACCGGCATCGGCGGCCCGTCCACCTCCATCGCTGTGGAGGAGCTGCATATGTGCGGCGCGGATACCTTCCTGCGCACCGGCACCTGCGGCGGCATCGACATCAATGTGAAGTCCGGCGACGTGGTGGTGGCCACCGGCGCTATCCGTTATGACCATACTTCCCTGGAATACGCACCCATCGAGTTTCCCGCCGTTCCGGAGCTGGAGGTCACCAACTGCCTGGTCAAAGCTGCCAGGGACCTGGGACTGCCCCTCCACACCGGCGTGGTCCAGAACAAGGACAGCTTTTACGGCCAGCACAGCCCGGAGAAGTCCCCGGTGTATTACGAGCTGCAGCAAAAGTGGGAGAGCTGGAAGCGCCTGGGCGTGAAGGCCAGCGAGATGGAATCCGCGGCGCTGTTCGTGGTGTCTGCGGCCCTGGGCTGCCGGGCCGGTTCCTGCTTCCATGTGGTGTGGAACCAGGAGCGGGAGGCCGCGGGACTGGACCAGGACAAGAGCGAGGATACCAGCAGCTCTGTCCGGGTGGCCGTGGAGGCGCTGAAGCTGCTGATCGAAGAGGACCGGAAAAACGGAAGATAACGAAAGAAAATCCCGATGCCCCAGGCATCGGGATTTTTTTGTATAAAGAAAACCACGCGATAGTCGCGTGGTTCCAAAAAGCTTAAGCGATGAAAAGAAAACTCCTAATGTGCTAAACTGTTTGTGAGCCTGCCAGCTTAAAACAGAAAACACATTAGGAGGACATTAAAATGA
>JAFOCY010000093.1 GCA_017380995.1 Oscillibacter sp.
ATCCACCGTGTTTCCGGAGATGGACTCCATCCCCTTGGCAATGGCGAACATCTGGGAACGGATGACCTCCCGGACATCCTCGTTGAAGGCACGGGACACGCCGCCAAACTTCACCTCACCGGGGATCACGTTGGGCGCATCACCGGAGTGAATACTGCCAACAGACATCACGCCGGTCTCCATGGGGTCTACCCGGCGGGCAATGATCTGCTGCATATTCACGATCATCTGGCAGGCGCAGAGGATGGGATCCGTGGTGGTGTGAGGGGCGGAACCATGGCCTCCCTGGCCCTTGATGGTAACATCGTACAGGTCCACGGAAGTGGTCATGGGGCCGGAACGGATACCCACCTTGCCCACCTTGGACTGGTCCGCATCCGGCATCACGTGGATAGCGAAGATGGCATCCACATGGGGGTTTTCCATTACACCCTTTTCAATGAGTTCCAAAGCGCCGCCGGGAAGGGTATCTTCGCTGTGCTGGAAAATGAGCTTCACCGTACCTGCAAACTCCTCTCGCAGGCCGCACAGGATCTTGGCAGCAGTGAGGAGCATGGTCGCGTGCATATCGTGGCCGCAGGCGTGCATCATACCGGGGATCTCGCTGGAATACTCCAGCCCCGTATCCTCCTGCACCGGAAGAGCGTCAATATCCGCCCGGAGGGCAACGCATTTACCCGGGCCCTTCTTGCCGTGGATCAGGGCAACCACGGCGGTGGGTACAGGGCTTTCCACACTGTCCACCCCGTATTCCCGCAGCTTTTCCTGAATCAGGGCAGCGGTTCTGAACTCATTTCTTCCGATCTCAGGAAACCGGTGAATTTCGCGGCGGATGCTCCGCATCTCTTCCATACAGTTTTCAGCGGCAGCTTTTATATCGCACATAGATACCGCCTCCCTTCCACAATAGTATTCATAATATAACTGAATTTGTCGGAAAATGCAATCCGATTTTCGAAGCCTTGGAGACTTCGCCAAACTCCATCGCACGCAGTTGTCATAAATGCTGAAATTTAAAATTATTGTTCCTTCCCTTTTCCTTTACTTCCTGATTATGATAAAATGTTGCAAATGCTTTTAGGGAGGTACCCCATGCTGAAAACCAACATCGAACGCATCCAGAAAGATATCGAGACCCTGGCGCAGTTCAGCTGCGTGGAGGGAATCGGCTGCACCCGTTTTACCTATACCAAGGAATTTGCCCAGGCAAGAGATTATATCATCTCTGAAATGAAGGCCGCGGGCCTCACCGTCCGGGAGGACGCCGTGGGTACCGTCATTGGCCGTCTGGAGGGCAAAAACCCCAACGCCCCCATTCTCATGACCGGCAGCCACTTTGATACCGTGAAAACCGGCGGCCGATTTGACGGCCCCGCAGGCGTTACCGCCGCTCTGGAAACGGCCCGCACCCTGCACGACGAGGGCTTCGTGCCCGAGTGCCCCATCGAATTTGTAGCCCTGCCCGAAGAAGAGGGCGCACGCTTCGGCGGCGGCCTGATGGGCAGCCGCGCCATGTGCGGCAAGCTGACCCAGGCAGAGGTGGACACCTATAAGGACTGGGACGGCGTCACCATCGCCGAGGCCATGAAGGGCTACGGCCTGGACCCCACCAAGATCGCCGAGGCCAAGCGCACCCCGGGCGAGATCGGCACCTTTATCGAGCTCCACATCGAACAGGGCCCCATCCTGGAAAATAACCGGACCGATGTGGGCATCGTGGAGGCCATCGTGGGCCTTCGCTGCTTGAATGTCACCGTGACGGGCCGCTCCGACCATGCCGGCACCACGCCGCTGAATATGCGGGCCGACACCATGCTGGCTACCGCCAAGGCGATCGTTGCCGGCACCGAAAAGGCCAAGGAGCTCAACGACGGCACCGTGGTCACTTTCGGCCGCGTGGAGACCATCCCCGGCGCCTTCAACATTGTGGCCAAGGAGACCAACTTCAATATTGACTGCCGCAGCCGCGGGATCGAGAGCGTGAACACCGTCATCGACGTGATCCGCACCTCTTTGGAGCGCAGCGTTGCGGAAAATCCCGGCCTCTCCTTCGAGATGGAGGAAAAGACCTCCGCCCTCCCCGTGCAGATGAAGGCCGAGGTCCAGGAGCTGCTGGAAAAGCACGCCGCGGAGCTGAACATCTCCACCCGGAAGATGCTCTCCGGCGCCGGACACGACGCCATGATCATGGGCGCCCTCTGTGACGTTGCCATGGTCTTCGTTCCCAGCAAGGACGGCCGCAGCCATGTGCCCGAAGAGTGGACGGACTATGCCGACCTCCAGAAGGGCGTGGAGCTGGTGTACCGGACCATCAAGGAACTGGCCTCCCCCAAGGAATAAACAGCGTCCCCCGGTTTTGGCCTTTGCCAAAACCGGGGGATATTTCTTATATAGTGTTTGCATCTTTACCACTTTACTGTTATACTGAAGAAGTGTATCAACGTCAGAGGGGGAAAACCATGAATTTTATCTTTTTATCACCGAATTTCCCGAAAACTTACTGGCACTTCACCCAGAGTCTGAAAAACAACGGCGTCACCACCCTGGGCATCGGCGACTGCCCCTATGAGGCCCTGGACCCGGAGTGCCGCAACTCCCTGGTGGAATATTATAAGGTGGAAAGCCTGGAAAACTATGATGAGGTCTACCGCGCCGTAGCCTTCTTCGCCTTCAAATACGGCAAGATCGACTGGCTGGAGACCAATAACGAATACTGGCTCCTGCGGGATGCCCAGCTGCGCACCGACTTCAACATCACCACGGGTCTCCAGAACGACCGCATCGACGGCATCAAGTACAAAAGCCGCATGAAGGAGTTCTACGCCAAGGCCGGCGTGAAGACCGCCCGCTACCACCTGGTCACCAATTTTGAAGAAGGCATGGCCTTCATCTCCCAGGTGGGCTACCCCGTCATCGTCAAGCCCGACAACGGTGTGGGCGCCGCCGCCACCTACAAGCTGAAAAACGAGGAGGATGTGAAGGCTTTCTATGCCGACCTTCCCCCTGTTCAGTACATCATGGAGGAGTTCATCAACGGCACCATCGTCTCCTATGACGGCATCTGCGATTCCAACCGGGATATCATTTTCGAGACCAGCCACTACTTCCCCGACCCTGTTATGGACATCGTCAACGAACACCTGGACCTGTGGTACTATTCCCGCAAGGAGATCCCCGCGGATCTGAAGGACGCAGGCCGGCGTACCATCAAGGCTTTTGAGTCCAACTCCCGGTTCTTCCACTGTGAGTTCTTTGTGCTCAACGAGGACAAAGAGGGCCTTGGCAAGAAGGGCGATATCTTCGGCCTGGAGGTCAACATGAGACCCCCCGGAGGCTACTCCCCCGACATGATGAACTACGCCAATGACATCGACGTTTATCAGATCTGGGCGGACATGGTATGCTTTGACAAGGGACGCTTTGATCCCGAACACCGGCCCTACTGCTGTATGTACGCCTCCCGCCGCCGGGGCAACACCTACGCCCACACCCACGAGGATATCTACGCCAACTTCGGTGCAAGCATCCTCATGTATGAGGAGATGCCCGAGGTCCTCTCCGGCGCCATGGGCAACTTCGCCTATATGGCCCGCTTCCCCAGCGAGGAAGAGGCTATGGCCTTTGCCGATTACGTTTTGAAAAAGAATTGAGGTTACACCGCTATGCACATTCGCTACTATAAGGAATATTCCCACCATCTCCAGCGGGATATGGAATTCAAGGTCTACGGCCACGCAGGTCTCCCCTTCATCGTCTTCCCCTGCCAGGACGGCAAGTTCTTTGACTTTGAGAACCAGGGCATGATCGACCTGGTGGCCGATAAGATCGAAGAGGGCAAGCTGCAGCTTTTCTGCGTTGGCTGCGTGGATGAGGAAACCTGGAGCGCCAAAAACGGCGACCACCACGGCCGCATCATGTGGCATGAGCAGTGGGTGAAGTACATCTGCG
>JAFOCY010000012.1 GCA_017380995.1 Oscillibacter sp.
ATGCCGGGGCGGGGAAGATCTACGGCGTCAGCATCCCCCGGGACACCAAGGCCTATATCGGCGGCAAAGCCCATAAGATCAACGCCGCCTATGCCCGCTACGGCGTGGAAGGCGTGGCGGAGGTCATTTCCATCCAGCTGGGCATCCCGGTGGACTATACCATCAAGGTGGACCTGGGCGGCTTTGTAGCCCTGATCGAGGCCATCGGCGGCGTGGATTTCTACGTTCCCGTGGATATGGATTATGACGACCCCTACCAGGACCTGTCCATCCACCTGTCCAAGGGAATGCAGCACCTGGACGGCGAGGAGGCCATGAAGGTGGTGCGTTTCCGCCATAATAACGATGGTACCGGCTACGGAAATGAAGACATCGGCCGGATGCAGACCCAGCAGGACTTTTTGAAGGCCGTGGCCAAGCAGACGTTGACCCTGGACAACCTGGATAAGCTGGATGACTTCGTGCGCATCTTCCAAAGCCATGTGGACACGGACCTGAGCCTTGGCAACCTTGCCTGGCTTGGAAAGGCCGCAGTGGAGATCGGCCCGGAGAACATTGACCTTTCCACCCTTCCGGGGCAGTGGAAGAGCCCCTATATCTATCTGGACCAGGCGGCTGTGCTGGAGCTGGTGAACGAGCACCTGAACCCCTATGTGGAAGACCGGACGGCGGAAGACCTGAATATCCCCAACTAACGAAAAAGGAACTGCGAAGCAAGAGCTTCGCAGTTCCTTTTTATATCAGGTCCTTATAGTAGGCCACCAGAAGGTCCACCACGGTGCCGTAGGAGCGGATGCCCCGCTCATCGCCCCAGGCCTTCAAAACCCCGTCATAGACGGTGTTGGAGATCTGCTGGGAGGGTGCTTCCTCAAACTGGGCCCAGTAGGCGGCGCTGTCGGCAAAGTCCTGCTCCACCTCGGGGGGCAGCAATTCCCGGATGGCCCAGTACAGCTCCGGGTCCACGCTGTAGAGGGCATTGCCGGCATAGATGAAGGCGCTGGTCCAGCCGGAATATTCGTAAGCGGGAATGGCGCTGGTGGTGGAAGCCAGGATGCCTAAGAAATTGCACTCCTGCTCGGAAAAGAAGCCCCGCTGGTGGGCCAGCTCGTGGGCCGCCGTACAGGGCAGGCGGCTGGCGGGGGCGTCCATATTCACGTTGGATTCCGCCGTGAAAGGACAGAAGATGCCGGTAAAGTCCAGGGCGCTCATGACGCGGGAAAAATGAACGCCCTTGACGCCCACATCCTCGTAGGCAAGGAAGGGGAACTGCTCCTCCAGGGCGTCGTAAACGTGCAGGCTGTCCGCTAAGATCTCCTCCCGGGGGACGGCAAAGGAGCCCTGTTCGTCCCGCTCCACGGTGATGGCGCTCTCACTGAGCTGCTGGGCAAAGTACAGCGTCACGGCGGCCAGGTCCTCCCGGTGTACCGGCTGGGCGTAAATGCCGGACTGGGTCTGGAACCCATCGGTCCAGCAGTTGATGCCCCAGAGGAGGCAGAAGGCAGCCCAGATGGATAGGCCAAAGCACCCGGCCCCCAAAAGGGCGCTGTAAAGGCGGTGGAGCCGCTCTTGGGACCGCAAAACGGCCACGGCGCTCCAAAGCACATACGCGGCGGCAAGCAGCACCAGAAGGACGCACAGGATCTCCATTACGGAAAGGTCCGTCCGGTAGGTCAGGGAGGCAATGAAGCGGCGCAGGGGTGCGGTGATGTACCGGGCCAGGAAATTCATCAAGGAGCGGTTGGTCCGAAGCAGATAGAAAAGCCCCAGGGCCAGCAGGTCGCAGATGAGCCAGATATGGAGTTTTTTGTGGCGGAGGAAAAAGGCTTTCATGTTATTCGGCGGCACGCAGGAGCTGCTTGGTGTACTCCTGCTGGGGGTGGTTGAAAATTTCGTCCACGGTGCCCTGCTCCACGATGCGGCCCTTTTTCATCACCAGGACCCGGTCGCAAAGCTGGTAGACCACGTTCAGGTCGTGGGAGATGAAGAGGTAGCTCAGCTCCAGCTCATCCCGCAGGTCCTTCAAAAGCTTCAGGATCTGGGCCTGGATGGTCACGTCCAGGGCGGAAACGGGCTCGTCCGCGATGAGAAATTTGGGCCGCTGGATGAGGGCCATGGCGATGGAGACACGCTGCCGCTGGCCGCCGGAGAGCTCGTGGGGCTTGGCCTTGAGGCACTCCTCGGGGAGCTCCACCAGCTTCAGCATCTCCCGGACCCGGCGCTCCCGTTCCCGGGCGTCGTACTTCCCGTAGATCCGCAGGGGCTCCTCCAGGCTCCACGCCACGCTGTAGGCAGGATTGAGGGAGCTGTAGGGGTCCTGGAAGATCATCTGGGGCCGCTTGGTGAAGTGGGTGACGCTGCCCTGGTCGGGCTGGACGATGCCCAGGATGGTCCGGGCCAGGGTGGTCTTTCCGGTGCCGGATTCGCCCACCAGGCCCAAGATCTCCTTATGGTGAACGTCAAAGGAAACGTCATGGAGGACTTCCTGGTAGGGGCCTTTGGTGAAAAGGCCGCCGTCCCGGTAGCCGCTGGTAACGTGGGAGACGGAGAGAACCAGATCCTTATTCATGAGGCGTGTCCTCCTTCCGCTGCCGCCGGGGGATGGCGTTGATGAGCCGCTGGGTGTAGGGGTGCTGGGGATGGTGGAACACCGTCTCCACGTCCCCTTCCTCCACCAGGAGACCCTTTTCCATCACGGCCACCCGGCTGCAGAGCTTGCGCACTACGTTCAGGTTGTGGGAGATGAAGAGCATGGAGATGCCGCTCTCGGCGTTCAGGCGCTTCAAAAGCTCCAGGATCTGGGCCTGGATGGTGACATCCAGGGCGGTGGTGGGCTCATCCAGGAGCAGGAGCTTGGGGCGGATGACGATGGCGGCGGCGATCATGGCACGCTGCAGCATACCGCCGGAAAGCTCGTGGGGGTACTTCTCATAGACGGCGGCGGGATCGGGAAGATCCACGGCGGCCAGAGCCTCCAGGGCCGCGGTCTTCCGCTCTGCCTTGGTCATTTTGGTGTGGATGCGCAGCACTTCTTCCACCTGCGCGCCCACCTTCATCAGCGGGTCCATGGCGCTCATAGGCTCCTGGAACACAACGCCGATGGACTTGCCCTGGAGCTTTCGCAGCTC
>JAFOCY010000094.1 GCA_017380995.1 Oscillibacter sp.
CCGCCGATGCGCTTGGCGGTCATATCATCGGTAACTTCCCAGGTCAGGGTGTATTCGATAGGCTTATCCATGTAGTATCATGACTCCTTTCGGTTGTGGGGTTTCTTCAATGTTTATTGTATCATAAATCTTCCATAGTGCAAGGTCCCTGTTCCAGTTCCAGAAGAAACTGCTTGGCGGCATAGCCGCCGGCATAACCGGTAAGGTTACCGTCCGCTCCCAGAACCCGGTGGCAGGGGATCAGAATAGAAATGGGATTGTGTCCAACGGCACCACCTACGGCGCGTGGAGAGGCGGACAGGCCCCGAAGATTCAGCTGTGATGCCAAAGCTCCGTAAGTAGTGGTGGTTCCATAGGAAATTTCCAGCAGTAATTCCCATACGGCCCGGCGAAAAGGCGTCCCGGCTGGAGCAAGAGGGGGGAGAGGGGGAAGGATATCATCGTCTGCAAAATAGGCGTCCAGCCATTCCTTTGCCTGAATAAAGACAGGTAAGCTATCGTCCGTAGGGGCATTTTCCGGAAGGGTGGAGGCAAAATATTTTTGCCCTTTGATCCAGAGACCTGTGATGGCCGTTCCATCGCAAGCCAGAGTCAGAAGACCCAAGGGCGAGTGATATGTCGTTTGATAAAACAAAGAGCGATCACATCCTTTCTTTTTCAGTATAGCCCCTTTTCCGGGGACTTGCAAGGCCGCCGGGAACGTGATAACATAAAGAAAAAAGAAGTATAGAAGGGAGAAACCCATATGCTGCTGGCCATTGATGTAGGCAACTCCAATACCTCCGTAGGCTTGTTTGGAAAAGAGGGAGCGCTGCAGTTTCTGGCGTCTTTGGATACAGACAGCCGAAAGACCGCGGATCAGATCAGCATTGATCTGATGAACCTCTTTACGCTGTATGGCTTTGATTATAAGGATGTTACCGGAGCGATCCTTTGCTCTGTAGTTCCTCCGCTGAACTTTATGATGCAAAAGGCCCTGACCCGTCTTTTGGGAAAGGCCCCCATGGTAGTGGGACCCGGCGTGAAAACGGGACTGAATATCCGTTTGACAGTGCAGACGCAGGTGGGCGCGGATATCGTGGCGGACGCCGTGGCGGCGTTGGAAAAGTTCCAGCCTCCCATTGTGACCATCGACATGGGTACAGCTACCACCATCGGCGTGATCTCAGAGGGGAGGACTTACGAGGGCGGATTGCTTCTGCCCGGGGTGAATGTCTCTTTGGAAGCGTTAAGCCATCGGGCCGCGCAGCTGCCGGATATTTCGCTGCAGCATCCAAAGGCTCTGATCGGGAAAAATACGGAGGATTGTATGCGCTCTGGTATCGTGTACGGTACTGCCGGTATGTTGGATGGTATTATTGACCGCATCCGGGCCGAGTTCCCCGGCCAGGAGCTTAGTGTGGTAGCTACCGGAGGCAACGCCCCGGTCATCGTCCGTTACTGCAAGAACCCTATTGTTTATGATAAGTATCTTTTGATGGAAGGACTTTGGACCATTTACCAGAAGAATAAGTGAGAAAAGGGCGCCGCTTAACGCGGCGCCTTTTAGATATAAGCGAGATGATGAAAGGAAAATCCCGCGCTTTAAAAGCGCGGGATTTTTAAAAGGCTTTTTACTTGGCCAGGACCTTCTTCAGCTTGGCGAAGCGGGGCAGAGAGTCCTGCTTGGGCAGGTTGGGTTCGCCCTGGATCAGGGGCAGAACATAATCGATAAATTCCTGGGTCACGCCGTTGTGGGTCTCATTGATCCACTCCATGGGGACCTTCTTCTCGGTGTTGGCAACATCAGTGAGGTTCAGCAGCTTGGTCTTGCAGACGTACTTGCCATCCTCATAGCTGCGCTCAAAACCAACCATCTTGTCGGTGATACCGGCGACGGCGTTCTCAACAGCAGCCTTACCGGACATATAGGACTCTTCAATATCGGTCAGGGAGGCCAGATGAGCACCGCAGCGCTGTAGCAGGCTCAGCTCGATGCCACGGACCTTGCAGCCCAGGCGCTCCTTCACGATCTCGCTCAGCAGCACTTCCAGGCCGCCCAGCTGAGCATGGCCGAAGCCGTCGGTAGCGGAGGTCTTTGCCTCAGAAACGAAGGAGCCGTCGGCATAGTGGATACCCTCGGAAACAGCCACCAGGCAGTTGCCCTTTTCCTTGTAGACGCGCTCCACATCGGCGAGGAACTGCTCCATGTCGAAGTCAGTCTCGGGGAGATACACCAGATCGGGACCTGCGCCGTAAGCGGTAGCAACAGCGGCGGAGCCGGCAAGCCAGCCGGCGTGACGGCCCATGATCTCCATGATGCAGACCATGCCGGTATCATAGACGCGAGCATCCTGATAAACTTCCATGCAGGAAGTAGCGATGTACTTGGCAGCAGAAGCAAAACCGGGGCAGTGATCAGTGCCGAAGAGGTCGTTGTCGATGGTCTTGGGAACACCCATCACGCGGCACTCATAGCCGACCTTCTGCATATACTTGGAGATCTTGTTGCAGGTATCCATGGAGTCGTTGCCGCCGTTGTAGAAGAAGTAGCGGACATCGTACTTCTTGAAGATCTCCAGGATGCGCTTGTAATCGGTGTCATCCACATCGGGATCCTTCATCTTATAGCGGCAGGAACCCAGAGCAGAAGAGGGAGTATACTTCAACAGCTCCAGCTCAGCGGGATCTTCCTCGCTCATGTCAAACAGACGGTCATTCAGAACACCCTTGATGCCATGCTCAGCACCGAACACACGGGTGATGTTGGGGTTGTTGAGTGCGGTGTTGATGACACCGTACACGCTGGCGTTGATAACAGAAGTGGGGCCGCCGGACTGGCCGACGATGCAAGCGCCCTTCAATTCGCTCATATCTAATAAGCCTCCTAATCGGTTAATGGATTACTTGATGATAACACTCAAAAAAAGATTTGTAAATACTTGCAATTTAATTTCTTTGTGATATTATCAATTTAGAAAATCGTTTTCGTCCTTTGGGATAAAAGAATTATAGAATTCTCTGTCGACAGCCTTCGGTATTTTGCCCGGCGGAAAGGGACGAAACAAAATTTTTATAGGAGATGAACATTTATGGCACTGGTAACTACTACCGAAATGTTTAAGAAGGCTTATGACGGCGGTTACGCCATCGGCGCTTTCAACGTTAACAACATGGAGATCGTTCAGGGCATCACTGAGGCTGCCAAGGAAGTCAATGCTCCTCTGATCCTCCAGGTTTCTAAGGGCGCCCGCGCTTACGCCAATCACACCTACCTCACCAAGCTGGTGGAGGCCGCTGTGATCGAGACTGGCCTGCCCATCGCTCTTCACCTGGACCACGGCGACAGCTTCGAAACCTGCAAGAGCTGCATCGATGGTGGCTTCACCTCCGTCATGATCGACGCTTCTTCCAAGTCCTTTGCCGAGAACATTGAGATCACCAAGAAGGTCGTCGAGTATGCTCACGATCACGGTGTTGTGGTCGAGGCTGAGCTGGGCTCTCTGGCCGGCGTTGAGGACGAGGTCAACGTCTCTGCTGAGGATTCTTCCTATACCCGTCCCGAAGAGGTTGAAGAGTTCGTGTCCAAGACCGGCTGTGATTCTCTGGCCATCGCCATCGGCACCAGCCACGGTGCTTATAAGTTCAAGCCTGAGCAGTGCACTCTGAATGAGAACGGCGTTCTGGTGCCTCCCGCTCTGCGTTTTGATATCCTGGAGGATGTCTCCCGCCGTCTGCCCGGCTTCCCCATTGTTCTGCATGGCTCTTCTTCTGTGCCTCAGAACTTCGTGAAGCTGATCAATGAGAACGGCGGCAATATGCCCGGCGCTGTCGGCGTGCCTGAGGAGCAGCTGCGTAAGGCTGCCTCCATGTCCGTCTGCAAGATCAATATCGACTCTGACCTGCGTCTGGCTATGACTGGCACCATCCGTGAGTACTTCACTGCTCACCCCGATCATTTTGATCCCCGCCAGTACCTCAAGCCCGCCCGTAGTGCCATCAAGGAGATGGTCAAGCACAAGCTGATCAACGTCCTGGGCTGCGACGGCAAGGCTTTCTAATTTCATTTAAGTCCTGATAAAGCCAAGGGGCACATTGTGCCCCTTGGCTTTTGTTCTGCATAGGCTGTGGGGAGGAGGGGATCTCATGCGAGTACGACCCTATGACCGGGCCGCAGCTGTAGCGTACGCCCATAAATGGGCCTACGGGCGGAACCCGGCTTTTTACGATTATGAAAAAATTGGCGGTGACTGTACGAATTTTGCATCTCAGTGTATCTATGCCGGCAGTAAAATCATGAATTTTACGCCAACCTTTGGCTGGTACTATATTGACGCAAACAGAAAAGCACCTGCCTGGACAGGAGTAGAGTATCTTTACCGCTTTTTGACACGGAAAGAAGCATCTGAAGGCCCTGTTGCGCAAGAGGTAGATATCCAAAATATTTTGCCCGGCGATATCCTGCAGCTCTCTTTTACGGGAGAAGGATTTCAGCATACTCCGGTAGTTGTCAGCACAGGCGAAGTACCCGCACCGGAAAACATCCTGGTAGCGGCCCACAGCTATGATGCCGATAACCGGCCCCTTAACACCTACGAATACCGATTGGTCCGATTTCTTCATATCACCGGCGTCAATTATCCCGGATAAGAAGTTCATAGTTTGTTCACATTTTATGTGGGCACTATGCTATCATAAAGGAAAAGGAGGGAAGTGAAATGAAAAAGTATGTATCCTGTCTTATGACATTGATTCTACTGCTGGGACTGGCAGTTCCTCCTGCGAGTGCTGCGTATACAGATGTTCCCGAAGATGACGTTCTGGCCGCAGAAGTGGAAAAGGCCACGGAATATGGCCTTATGAACGGTTACGGAAACGGAATTTTCGGTTTTAGAGATTCTATGACCCGGGCGCAGTTTGTGACGGTTCTGGGACGAATGATGCAGTGGACAGTGACCGGAGAAGCCTATGTGACTCCTGCTATGGAGGTAGATCAGGGAATTTCCGATATTTATTGGAACGCTATCAGCTCTGCCGCAGAACACGATGTGGTGGATCCTGACAAGCCTTTCCGGCCCAATGCTCCCATCACCCGGGGTGAGATGGCGGAGATGCTGGTTCGGGCTTTGGGACTAAAAAGTGCAGCAGCGGCTATGGAAAAAGGAACTGCGCTGCCGTTCGCGGATGTAACAGGGCGCAAGGGCTATATTGCCGTTGCTTACGATATCGGCATGACCAAGGGCACTTCTGCTACTACATTTGCTCCTGATGCCACCGCCACCCGGGCTCAAGCTGCCGCTATGCTGCTGCGGATCTATGAAAAGCTCCATCCGGAAGAAAACTGGACCCATGCCTATTATGCCATTTCTTCCTATTCTCAGTTGGAACTGGGTGCCCAGGGCGATGCTGTAACTCTGGGCTGGAGCCGCATGACCTGGAACGGCAGGGAGGCGCTTCTTGCAACAACCAGTAAGTCCAGCTATGAATATTATATTCCCAGCGGCTACGAGGGAGTGGTAGAGGCCCTGGAAGATGAGGACGTAAAGCTTCATCTGGGCGTATACATGGATCTTGGCAATGGGATCACAGAGATGCTCGAAAATGCTGATGGCCGCACACAGGCGGTGGAGGAGATCCTGGGAGAACTGAGGGTAAACTATAAGGCGCTGGGCCGGAACCCCTACAGCGGCGTTACCATCGATTTTGAAGGACTCCGGGCTGCTCACAAGGAGGATTTTACCGCATTCTTGCAGGAACTCTCTGAGGGGCTGAAAACACAGGATAAGACCCTCTATGTTTGCGTTAGCCCGGTGCTCACCACAGGTGCCTATTACGATGGCTATGATTACCGTGCCATTGGCGACCTTGCTGATAGGATCATTCTGATGGCTTATGATTACGACGCAAGAGACCTTTCCGCCTTTACCGGAACGGAATACTATAAGACGGCCGCTCCTGCGCCTATCGATCAAGTGTACCTTAGCCTTCGGGCAATCACAAACGAGGAGAGCGGCGTTAAAGATGTGAGTAAGGTGGTCCTTGGTTATAGCTGTAAAAATACAGCATGGGAGATCGATGAGAGCGGCAAGCTTCTTTCCGCTGCACCTGTTTATCCCGGTAACGATACCGTTTCTAAGCGGATGAGCCAGGAGGATACGGAAAAGGGATGGTCCTCTGCCTATGGGATACCTTACATGACCTACACCACGGAGGACGGCTCCCGGTATTTCCTTTGGTATGAGGACAGCCGCAGTGTCCAGCTGAAGCTGGATACCGCCCGGCTTTTTGGCATCAACTCTATTTCTCTTTGGCGACTTGGTACCATTCCGGATTACAGTGATTGGTCCTGGAGCTTTCAATGATAAAAAATGCCTGCCGCAAAAGCGGCAGGCATTTTTTGATAGGGAAGAGGGTCACTTTTTCTTTTTGACCCTGGAGAGGGGATTGGCCTTTGCGGCCACACGAAGACCTTCGTTATCTACATGGGTATAGATCTCTGTGGTGTTCAGATGGTCGTGACCCAGGACCTCCTGCACCGCGCGGACGTCCACACCATTTTGAAGCATCAGCGTGGCAGCGGTATGGCGCAGCTTATGAGAGGAATATTCGCTGCTGTCGATCCCGGCAGCTGTAAGACGCTTTTTCACCATAGCATGGACGGTGGAGCGACTGACCCGCTCATTCCGGGAAGATAAAAACAGCGCATTGGCATCCCGGCCCGTAATGGGTCGCCGAACAGCCAGATAGGTGTTCAGCGCATCCTGACAGGCATCGTTCAGATACAGGATACGAACCTTGTTGCCTTTACCCAGGACCCGGAGGGTATCTTCGTTGATGTCATTGAGATTTAATCCGATTAACTCTGAAATTCGCAGACCACAATTTAAGAATAATGTTAGGATACAATAGTCGCGTTCCTGGTTTTTTCCATCTACAGCGTCTAAAAGTTCCGTACTTTGGTCTAAAGTTAGGTATTTTGGTAATGTTTTTCGGAGTTTTGGCGAATCAATATCTTTGACAGGATTTTCACGAAGTAAATGCTTTTTGTTTGTGAGGTAATTATAAAAGGAACGGATCGTTGCGAGTTTACGGGCGCGGGAGGAGGCGGAGAGTCCATAATCGGAATTGCTGCTGTTGTGATGCTGGGCGCGGTCTCGGCTGAGATATGTAAGATAGGCGTAAATATCCGTCAGCGTCACACTGGCAACAAAATCCAAATCTACATCCATAATATTGATTTGATCCAGCGGGAGATCCTTTAACAATGGATCACGAACCTGCTTGAGATAACGGAAAAAATTCCGCAGATCCAAAAAATATTCGTCTACAGTGCGCTTGGAGTGAGCTTTCACTGTTTCGTGGTACGCCAGGAATTCCCGCAGGATATCCGGCGCATCGGTTTGGTAATTGATCATAAGGCAAAAGAGGAGGTTTTTCAATACATAAATAATTGAACAAAATAAAAATTTTGTTCAATTTAGGGTAGGGGTACATAGGAAAACCCTCCAAAACCTCCTTTAAACATAAATCAGGCCCTTCTGGCCATGCTAAACATACTTCCATCAGAACGGATGATCAGTGATGTTTCCTTGCAATGATAAATGCGTTTATCAAATAGATGGTGTCTGCACTCTAAATGATGTGAATTCGCTGAACCATGAATGCGTGCATATTACTGGGTCTGACGCAGTGCGCCGCGAATCGCTTCCGCAATATTGTGGGCCGGGATCAGCTGCAGCCCTGGAAACTCGCCCAACTCACCGATCCGGTAAGCCGGTACCACACATTTCGTAAAGCCAAGGCGCCGCACTTCGGAAATCCGCTGTGACAACTGATTTACCGCACGCAGCTCGCCTGTCAGACCAACTTCGCCAATGGCCGCCAAATCTCTTGGTACGGGCCTGTCCAAATAACTGGAAGCCAGCGCAATGACGGCCGCCAGATCGGCAGCAGGCTCATCGATCCAAAGGCCGCCGATAATATTGATATAAGCGTCACAGCTGGATACTTTCACTCCACCGCGTTTTTCTAAAACAGCCAACAGCATGGACGAGCGGTTGTAGTCAAACCCATTGCTTGTCCTGCGCGGATTCCCGCCGGCGCAGGTCACTACCAGGGCCTGGATCTCTGCGAGAACCGGCCGTGCACCTTCCATAACGCAAGTCACACAGGTCCCCGGAGCATCCTCTGGACGGCCGGAAAGCAGCATTTCCGAAGGATTTTCAACCTCCACAAGGCCGGAATCCCGCATTTCAAAAACGCCGATCTCATTGGTGGTGCCAAAACGGTTTTTTGCCGCCCGCAAAATACGGTAAGCAGTGTGTTGGTCGCCTTCAAAGTGAAGCACACAATCCACCATGTGCTCCAGAACTTTCGGACCTGCGATAGAGCCTTCTTTATTTACATGGCCAATCACAAATACAGTGATGCCCTGGCCCTTGGCCAGCTGCATCAGCGTCATGGTACAGTCCTTTACCTGGCTGATACTGCCGGCAGGCGAATCCAAAGAATCATTGTACAGCGTTTGGATGGAGTCGACGATCAGGATATCCGGTTTTTCTGCACCGACGAGCTCCACCAAATCTCCAAGGCTGGTTTCAGAAACCACAAAAAGTTGATCACTTTCCACACGTAAACGTTTTGCTCTCAACTTGATTTGGTGTTCGGATTCTTCGCCGGATACATATAAAACTTTTGAGAATTCACAAAGTTTGCTGCAGATCTGCAGCATCAGAGTGGATTTACCGATGCCGGGGGCGCCGCCTACCAGTACCAGCGAACCCTTTACAGCGCCGCCACCCAATACCCGGTCCAGCTCCCCCATTCCGGTGGGAAAACGAATCTCATCGTCAGTTTCAAGTTCTGTAACACTGCGGGCCCGGCGAAGAGGCATTCCCGCCTTGCGAGAGGATTTTGCGCTGCCGCGGATAGGAAGTTTAGCTGCCTCGGGTTGCTCTACAACGGTATTCCAGGCTCCGCAGGCAGGGCACTTCCCTGCCCATTTTGCTGTTTCGTTGCCGCATTCTGTACAATAAAATAATGTCTTTTGCTTCATACTACTCCCCTTTCAGGCAGCAAAGATACCCGGCAGTTACAGATAGAGCCAACTTCGTTTGATAGGCTGGCTGCTGGAGTTGGATGGTTTCAGCAGAATTGGATAAAAAACCGCATTCTACTACCACAGAAGGTGCCTGGGCGTGTTTGGTAAGGTAAATGGTCTGGGGAATTTCTTTCGGTTTTTTTTCATTTCCGGGATTGATGGTCTCATTCAGTACGTCTTGGATACAAACTGCCAACTCTTGAGCCCCTGACTGGGTGTTCCAGAAAACCTGGGCTCCACGAGTTACCGCAGAAGACGGAAGGCTATTCTGATGAATACTGAGTAGGACGGCATTTTTCGTATCGTTTACCAAGCTTACGCGATTTCGAAGATCCGAGGCTTTGCGGGCCCTGATAGTGTCCAATCCTTCATCACAGATGCTAAGGTCCTCACTGCGGGTCATGATGGTTCGCTGGCCTGCAAAGCGCAGCAGTTCGTTCAAACGCAAAGAAACGGCCAAATTCAAATGGCTTTCCTGTACCCCGTCACTAGACACTGCACCGCCATCTTCCCCGCCGTGTCCTGGATCTACGATCACGGTAATGGGAACACCTTCCTGCACAGAGAAAACAGACAGGGCTTCACGATTTAGATTCTGCATAAAAATCAGAGAAACGCAGGCAAAAATGCCGCAAAATAGAATTGTGAAGAAAATATTACGTCTGCGGATCAGAAATATCACAGGCAACACCTCCGCAAACAGAGTATTGCCGGAGCTTATCTAATATGTAAAAAAATCATACCATTCTTTTGCGTGAAAATCAAGGTCAGGGACCCCGGCTCCAGTGTGCGCATAAGATGGTTTGGGCGCATCATGCGTCAACCCTTCCAAGGAGGCACAAAATGGAAAACAATCAAACTTCCACTCAGACCGGTTCCTGCGGTTCTGGCCAGGGGACATTGCCTGGCCTTTGCGCGCCGCTGGCATTTCCCTATGTTCCTATGCAGGAGAAAAATCCTGTGCGTTACGGCCGCATGGAGGCATTGCAGACCGGAACACTGTTCCCGGGACTGGATCTTCCTTTTAAAGCAGCGATCCAGGCAAACAGCAAACTGAATAATACCGCACTGGTGGAATTGATGGCTCTGGACTTTGCCATTGATGAACTTGGGCTGTATCTTACCACCCATTCCGATGACCGGGAAGCCCTGCAGCTTTACTGGTCTTATATCAAACTGGCCCAGGAGGGCCGGGAAAAATACCAAAAATTATACGGTCCCCTGCTCCAGACTGATTTGACGCCGGATGACGGCTTTTCTTGGCTGAAAGATCCCTGGCCCTGGGAGAAAGGGGGAAATGAGTAATGTTTATTTATGAGAAAAAACTCCAATATCCTGTAAAGATTGCCAATCCTAACCCGAAGCTGGCCTCTATTATTATCACGCAGTATGGCGGCCCTGATGGTGAGTTAGGGGCTTCTTTACGGTATCTGAGCCAGCGTTACTCCATGCCTTATCCTGAACTCAAGGGGCTTTTGACTGATATCGGTACCGTGGAAGCG
>JAFOCY010000095.1 GCA_017380995.1 Oscillibacter sp.
CTCTTTGTCCGTGGTGCCAAAGCGCTTTTGCAGGGCGGCGGTCTGGGCAGAGACTTCCTGGTGCTTATAGACCAGGCGGGAGATACATGCGCCCACGGCAATGATACCAGCAGCTAGTCCCCAAGGCAGATACTGCCAGGGACCGCCTAAAAAGACGGCCTGGGGCGCGGAGAGCATAAAGGCACCGCAAGCGGCGGCAAGGCCGGTAAAGAAGATGGCAAGCTCTGTCCACCGGGAGACATGGACAACGGGGGAGACAGCAGCTTCCCGCTTGGCCTGCTCGGCAGAAAGCCCGGCAAAGGGACTTTTCTCCACCGCTTCTTCCGCCCGGTAAAGGACCCGGGCCGCGTCATCCCGCTGAGAGCGGGCTTTGTCCACGCTTTTGCGGACAGTGCCAAGGTTCACGATAGCGCCCCGCAGGCGGCCGATGGCGTCGTTGGGGGGAATGTGGTCTTTTTCCAGGGATTCCTTTGTTTCCTGATATTTGGATTGGGCAAAACGGAGGGCCTCCTCCGCGTCCCGGGCGGAGAGTTGCTTTTTCAGCTCCGCCCACCGCTCGTGGGTGCGGCGCTCAGCGAGAAGGGCATCCCGCCGCTGCTCCAGTTCCTCCGTTTCCTTGCGGCTTTTTCCGTGGCTGCGGTCCAGGAGCTCCGCCTGGGCGATCTTTTCCTCCACCTCCCGGAGCTGGGCTTCCAGAAGGGGGATCTGCCCGGTCTTGTTGTGGCGGCGGCGGTAGAGCTGACGCTTGAGCTCCTCCATGGACTCGGAGTAGGAAGCGCCTTCTTCCCCGGTGGAGATGAGCTGGGCGATGCGCTTTTCCAGGCCCCCATCCTGACTGATGGCAAGACCTGCCTGGCGGATAAAGGCGCTGCGCTCATATACCTCCCGGCTGACGCCAAGAAGGGTCTCGCCGCAGTTTTCTCCGGTCAGTTCCGGGATCACGGTGCCGGTTCCGGCATACATGGCCCTAAACTCCGCCATAGGCGCGCTGGCACGGCGGGTGGCGCGGAGAAGGGAAAGCTCCTCTCCCTCCACGGTGCAGTCGATCCGGCCCAGCATGGCGGTGCCGGACCAGGGGGCGTAACGGTTTTTTTCGGCAAGAGAGCCGGCCTTGTCCCGCTCACGGCTGTTGATGCCGTAAAGCATGGCGGACAAAAAGGCGCACCAGGTGGACTTGCCGGTCTCATTGGGCGCCTGGATAATGTTGAGGCCTTCGTGCAGCTCCAGGGTCTGGCCCTGGAGTTTGCCGAAATTGGCGCTCATACGATGGATCTGCATGGGATCACCTCTTTGGTGGGATTGGATTTTAAGATATTCTAACATGAAAGCGGCGCCTTGAAAAGACGCCGCTTTGCTGCTTTTTGCATTTATGCCCAGAACTCAGGGAAGAGAAGTTCGCTGATGACCTTCAGGCACAGCAGCAGGAGCACCGTGACCACGGTGGGCTTTACCAGCTTGCTGCCGTTCTTGATGGCAAGGCCTGCGCCCAGGTGGGCGCCCAGAATGCCTGCCAGGGAGCAGATGAGACCTACACCCAGGTACAGGTATCCGGAGCGGAGGATGGAGACCAGACTGCTGACATTGGAGGAGAGGTTCAAAACCTTGGTGCAGCCGGAGGCGTGGCGGACGTCCATCTTGGCAAAGCGGATGAAGGCGATCATCAAAAAGGTGCCGGTGCCGGGGCCATAGTAACCGTCGTAGATGCCGATGAGGAGGGCTGCAATGGATACCACCAGCATCTGTTTGCCGCGGGTGATCTCGCCGGGCTCATCAGGGAATTCCCGGCCCCGGAGGGTGATGAAGGCAACGATGGGAAGGACCACCACCAGGGTATATTTCAGGATGATGTCCGGGGTGTGGTGCTGGAGCCAAACACCGCAGGTAGAGCCTGCGATGGCCAGGAGGACACCGGGGATACAGAGCTTCCAGTCCACGTAGCCGCTTTTTACGAACCGGGCGGTGGAGAAAAACGTGGAGATGGAGGAGGACACCTTGTTGGTGCCCAGGACATAGTAAGTAGGATGGCCGGAAAAGGCCATCAGATAAGTAGGAACGGAGATGATGCCGCCGCCACCGCCGATGGCGTCAATAAAGGCGGCCAGAAACACGCCGCAGCAGCAAAGGAGCACGACCCACAGCTCTATGCCGTTGATGGTGACTCCGGAGAGGAATTCCAGCATAGCGATATGCCTCCTTGGAGATGTGTTCTGGTCATTTTAGCAGGAAATCCCCCCCAATTCAATAGACTTGCGGGAAAAACCACTTTTTTTCCGGGAAAGGCGGTAAAAAAACTCCCGAAAAGTGAACAAAACGACTAAAAGCGGAGGGGGGTCGAAGTTAAAAATAGTAGGATTTGTCAAAAGTAGAGCTGTTTTTTCGACAGGAGGCAACCTTGACGCTGAAAATTTCTGGAAGTATAATAAACACAATATAGGTATGATAAAATGACCAAGTATGAACCTATGTGCGCCTGCCGACCCTCTCCCAAAGGAAGAACAGGATCTCCAGGCATTTTAAAATGAGGCAAAGGAGACCAACATGAAAAAAGAGTGCATCGCCATGCTTCTGGCCGGCGGACAGGGCAGCCGCCTGTATGTCCTGACCGGTGAGATGGCAAAACCCGCGGTACCCTTCGGCGGAAAATACCGCATCATCGACTTCCCCCTCTCCAACTGCACCAACTCCGGCATCGATACCGTGGGTGTTCTGACCCAGTATCGTCCCCTGGAACTCAATAGCTACATCGGCTCCGGCCAGCCCTGGGACCTGGACGGTTCCACCGGCGGCGTTCATATTCTGCCCCCCTATCAGGGCGCCAAGGGCGGCACCTGGTACAAGGGCACGGCCAACGCCATTTACCAGAATATCGGCTTTATCGACCTGTATGATCCCGAGTATGTGGTGATCCTCTCCGGCGACCATATTTATAAGATGGACTATTCCAAGATGGTGGCCCGTCACAAGGAGGCCAACGCGGCCTGTACCATCTCCGTTATGGAAGTCCCCTGGGCCGAGGCTTCCCGCTTTGGCATCATGGCCGTGGACAGCGACGACATGATCACCGAGTTTGCCGAAAAGCCCAAGGAGCCCAAGAGTAACCTGGCTTCCATGGGTATCTACGTCTTCACCTGGAAGGCTCTGCGTAAGTATCTGACCGAGGATGAGGCAAACCCTGCCTCCGAGAACGACTTTGGTAAGAACGTGATCCCCGCCATGCTGAATAACGGCGAGCGCATGGCCGCTTACCGCTTTGAGGGCTACTGGAAGGACGTTGGTACCCTGGAATCTCTCTGGGATGCCAACATGGATATGCTCTCTCCCGAGTCCGGTTTGGACCTGCTGGATGAGACCTGGCCCATTTATGCCCGTTCCGTCTCCGCAGCCCCTGCCTTCCTGGGCGGTGAGTCCATCGTGACCCACAGCGCCATCAACCGTGGCGATGAGATCCAGGGCACTGTGGAAAACTCTGTCCTGGGCCCCAACGTCACCGTGGGTAAGGGTGCCAAGGTCAGCTACTCTGTGCTGCTGCCCGGCGCTAAGGTGGCCGACGGTGCTACGGTAGAGTATGCCATCCTGGGTGAGAACTGTGTCATCGGCGCAAACAGCCACATCGGCGGTGCTCCCGGTTCTGCCGATTACGATACCTGGGGCCTTACGGTCCTGGCCCCCAACAGTGAGATCGCCGCGGACCAGACGGTCCGTCCCGGCATCATGCTGGACCGCAGCGGCAAGGAGGTAAGCAAGAAATGAAAGGTCTTCACGGTATCATTTTCTCCTATGAGAGACGCAACGACTTGAAGGAACTGGGGGAGATCCGCTCCAGCGCATCCGTCCCCGTAGGCGGCCGTTACCGCGCTGTGGACTTTGCCCTGTCCAACCTGATGAACGCCGGCGCCACTGACGTGGGTGTGGTCCTTCACGGCCAGTACCAGTCCCTGCTGGACCACCTGGGCACCGGTAAGGATTGGGATCTTTCCCGTAAGCATGGCGGCCTTAAGATCCTGCCTCCCTTCAACTATCAGAAGGATTGGGGAACCCTGCCCTTCCGCGGTAAGATGGAAGCCCTGCAGGGCGTCCGCTCCTATCTGGATACCATCCGCCAGGACTATGTGGCCCTGATGGACGGCGACCTGGTGGCCAACCTCCCCCTGAAGGAGATCTATGAAAAACACATTGCCTCCGGCGCGGACATCACCGTGGTGTGCGGCAATGACAGCTTCCGTACCGACAACGGCAGCTATTTCGAAAAGGACAAGGACGGCCGCATTACCGACGTCCTCTACCAGATCAACACCCCCAGAGGCTACCGCGGCCTGGATGTGTACATTCTGTCCACTGAGCTGCTCAAGAATCTGGTCGATGAGTGCAACGCCAAGGACCTCTTCTCCTTCCGCCGCGATGTGCTGCGGGCCAAGAAGGACACCCTGAACCTCCAGATGTACATCTGGGAGGGCTTTGCCGCCCAGATCCACTCCGTTCAGGAGTATTATGACCGCTCCATGCAGCTGCTGGAGGGCGGCATCCGCGCAGACCTCTTCCGTCCCGAGCGTCCCATCCGTGCCAAGGATACGGACAAGTCTTCCACCTATGTGGGCCCTGATGGCAAGTGCGTCAACTCTCTGGTCGCTGACGGCTGCCGCATCGAAGGCACTGTGGAGAACTGCATCCTCTCTGCCGGTGTGGTGGTGGAAAAGGGGGCGGTGGTGCGCAACAGCATCCTCTTTAAAGAGACGGTTGTCCACGCCGGAGCCAGCCTTGCCCACGTGATCGCCGA
>JAFOCY010000096.1 GCA_017380995.1 Oscillibacter sp.
CTTCCGGCAACGCTTGGCAAAATCGTCGGAGATTTATTCAGCCACGATTGGGGCAAAAGGGAATTTTTCCCGGATTCGTTGCGAAATCAATCAAAATGCGGTATACTATACTATCTATGTAATTACTCCGGGAGGTTCTCCTATGAAACTCATGGTCATTGACGGAAACAGCATCATCAACCGTGCCTACTATGGCATCCGTCCCCTTACCACCCGGGATGGACTTTATACGAACGCCATTTTCGGCTTTCTTACCACGCTCCTGCGCTTGAAGGAAGAGGAGCAGCCTGATGCCCTGTGTGTTACCTTTGATGTGCACGCGCCTACTTTCCGACACACCGCGGACAGCGCCTATAAAGCCACCCGTAAGCCCATGCCGGAGGAACTGCGGATGCAGGTGCCGGTATTGAAGGAGGTTTTGGATGCGCTGAACATCCCACGCTATGAGATGGCAGGCTGGGAGGCCGATGACCTGATTGGTACGATTTCCCGCAAGTGCGAGGCTGCGGGATGGGAGTGCGTGGTGGTCACGGGAGATAAGGACTCCTTGCAGTTGATCACCGGGCGCACCAAGGTGAAGCTGGTGTCTACCAGTATGGGAAAGACCACCACAAAAGATATGACGGAAGAAGCCTTCCGGGAAGCCTACGGCTTTGCTCCCATCCATATGATCGACCTGAAAGCCCTGATGGGAGATTCCTCGGATAATATTCCCGGCGTCAGCGGTATCGGCGAGAAGACAGCCATGGCCTTGGTGCAGGAATATGAGAGCATTGAGAATCTGTATGCCAGGATGCCGGAGGTCCATGCAAAGCCGGCGGCTTTGCGAAAGCTTGGAGAGGGCGAGGAGAGCGCCCGCCACTCCTATTGGCTGGCAACCATCGTGACGGATGCACCTTTGGCGTTTGATCCGGAGGAAAACCGGATACAGGACCCCGGCGCGGCGGCCTATCCGCTGTTCCTGCGGCTGGAGTTTACGAAACTGATCGAAAAATTTGCCTTGGTGCCCCAGGAGGCGGCAGAGCATGGTCCCGCCAAAGAAAAGACCGCTTTGGAGATAGAGCGGGTGGAGACGGCGGAACGCGGTGAAGAACTGCTGGCTGTGTGGCGAAAAGGTGCCTGCATCTCCGTTTTGACCAATCCGGAGCTGACTGCCCTGTGCGCTGTGGAGGGCGGAAGCGCGTATGTTTTCCTCTTTGATCGGTATGAGGGAGACTGGAACGGCCTTTTGCAGGCGGTTTTTGGAAGCAGTATTTCCAAGGTTTCCCACCATGTGAAGGACCTGATGCGTACCCTTTTGGAGGCGGGCCTTCCGACGGAAAATTTTGTGTTTGATACGGCTTTGGCTGCCTATTTGCTGGATGCAACGGCAGGCAGTTATGATTTGAACCGCCTGAACGTTTCTTATTACAATGAAGAGCTTCCCAAGCCCCTCTATCTGGATGCGGAGGCATTTTCCCTGTTGGGAGACAGTGCTGCCGCAGAGGAAAGTCTTGCACGGCATACCGCTGCTGTGGCGGCTTTGTATGATACCCTTTCCGGGAAACTTCGCCAGCAGGGGATGTGGGAACTTTATGACTCTGCTGAACTGCCCCTTTGCCGCGTTTTGGCGGAGATGGAGCTTGCAGGATGCCGGGTGGATGCCAAAGCCCTGGCTTCTTTTGGAGAGAGCCTGGCACAGCGGATCGCCGACATGGAAAAGACCATCTATGATATGGCAGGGGAGTCCTTCAATATCAATTCTCCCAAGCAGCTTGGCAGTATTCTTTTTGAAAAGCTGGGTCTGCCCCATGGCAAGAAGACCAAGACCGGCTGGTCCACCAATGCAGATGTATTGGAAGGACTTCGATATGAGGCGCCCATTGTCAATGCTGTTCTGGAGTACCGCCAGTACGCCAAGCTGAAGTCCACCTATGCAGACGGCCTTTTGAAGGCCATTGACCCCGATGGCCGGGTCCGCACCAGCTTCCAGATGACGGTGACGGCAACCGGCCGCCTTTCCTCCACAGAACCAAACCTGCAGAACATTCCTACCCGTACCGACCTTGGCAGTGAGATCCGGCGGATGTTTGTTCCCCGGGAGGGTTGGGTGCTGGTAGATGCTGACTATTCTCAGATCGAGCTGCGGCTCCTTGCCCATATCGCCGGGGACGAGGCGATGCAAAAAGCCTTTACCTCAGGGCAGGATATCCACACGGCGACGGCTGCGCAGGTATTTCATGTGAATGCCGAAGATGTGACGCCGGAGATGCGCCGCAGCGCCAAGGCAGTCAACTTTGGCATCGTATACGGTATTTCTGCCTTTTCTTTGTCCCAGGATATCGGTGTTTCCGTTGTGGAAGCCAAGGCCTATATGGAGGCTTATTTTGCTACCTTCCCCGGTGTTCGCGCCTATATGACGAAGATCGTGGAAAATGCCAGGGAAACAGGCTATGTGGAGACGATTTTCCATCGCCGCAGGGATCTGCCTGAGATCAAGTCCTCCAAGTTCAATCTTCGCTCCTTTGGAGAACGGGTCGCGCTGAATATGCCCATCCAGGGAACAGCTGCGGATGTTATGAAGCTTGCCATGGTTTCCGTCTGGAAACGACTGAAAAGGGAAGCGCTCCAGGCTTGTCTGGTGCTTCAGGTTCACGATGAACTCATCGTGGAGTGCCCGGAAGAAGAAGCGGAAAAAGTTGCCGCGCTGCTGGAAGAAGAGATGGAGCGGGTGGTGACCCTTTCTGTCCCCCTTACTGCTGAGGCCCACTGGGGCCGCAACTGGCTGGAGGCCAAGGGATGAAACGGCTGATCGTAATACTGGGCGTGCTGGGAGCGTCGTTGTCCTCTATTTTTGTGAGGCTTTCCACTGCACCGTCGCTGATCCTGGTTTTATACAGGGTGGGCATGGCTACGCTTTTGCTGGCCCCTGTTGTCTTCGTGCGGCACCGGGAGGAGCTGCGGCGCCTCAATGCTGGGGAAGTGGGACTGTGCTTGGCCAGCGGAGGAGCGCTGGGCCTGCATTTTGCCACGTATTTTGAATCTCTTCGGTTTACGTCCATCGCGGCTTCCGTAGTGCTGGTGGATACGGAGGTCCTTTTCGTAGCGATCATCAGTATTTTGCTGTTTCGAAAGAAATTGGGGAAGCAGGCGTGGCTGGCGATTTTCCTGGCTCTTGGAGGCAGCGCGATCATTGCCATGGCGGATACTGCCGGGAGCGGCACAGATGCCCTGCGGGGAGACCTGCTGGCCCTTTGCGGCGCATTCTTCGTGGCGGTCTATACCATGATCGGATCGGTTTGCCGCAGGAGCGTTTCCACCAATGTCTATACCTTTCTGGTATATCTGGCGGCGAGCTTTACTGTACTGGTCATTGCCGTTGTAGGTGGACAGCCTATCACCGGATATGGAAGCGTAAACTATCTGACAGGCTTGGGGATGGCTGTTTTTTGCACTTTGATGGGGCACAGCGTTTTTAGCTGGTGCTTGAAGTATCTGCCGCCTGCCTTTGTCTCTACCGCAAAGCTTCTGGAACCTCTTTTTGCGTCGATCATGGGATTGATCCTTTTTGGGGAAGTGCCTGGTGTGCTGACGGTTGCCGGAGGTCTTATCATTATTTTTGCTGTGATCCTCTACAGCCGCGTGGAGGAGTGAGGAGGAACATACTATGTCTGATACAAGAATGCACGTTCGCATCGTACCGATGAATGCGGACCATTTGGACGAGGTAGCGGAGCTGGAGCGGATCTGCTTCTCTACCCCCTGGTCCCGCAATATGCTGGCTGAGGAACTGGATAATATGCTTTCTGCTTTCCTGGTGGCTCTGGATGACAGGGACAGGGTGGTGGGTTATGCCGGTGTTCAGGTGATCCTGGATGAGGGCTATATCACCAACATCGCCGTGCGTCCGGAATGCCGCCGTCAGGGGATCGCGGCAAAGCTGCTGCAGGTCTTTATGGACTTTGCCAAGGCCAATCAGCTCAGCTTCCTGACGCTGGAGGTCCGGGCTTCCAACTATGATGCCATTGCCCTGTATGGAAGCCGAGGCTTTCGCAGCATGGGCCGGCGCAAAAACTATTATGAGCATCCCCGGGAAGATGCCCTCATTATGACAAGGGAGTTTACCAATGGAACTGCGTCTACCGAGTCTTACACAACTTCGACAGATTTACGAAACTGATATGAAAGAAGCCTTTCCCCCTGCCGAGCTGAAGCCTCTTTCCGCCATGGAGCGGATGTGGCAGGAGGGGAAGTACAAACCCTGGTGCCTTTTTGACGGGGACCAGCCAGTGGGCCTTGCCTTTTTGTGGCTGGGAGATGATCCCCGCTGGGCGCTGTTGGATTATCTTTGTGTTTCGCCTGAGCGGCGCAACGATGGTTTGGGCAGCGAGATCCTGCGTCTGCTGAGAGCTGCGGAACCGGGCGCGGTGATTTTTGGCGAAGCAGAGGCTCCTGTTCATGCGCCGGATCCTGCTATGGCGGAACGCCGTTTGGGGTTTTATCTGCGCAACGGACTGCGCATTGCCGGGTATGAGACGGATATTTTCGGTGTTCATTATAAGACACTGTATTTGGCTGACCGGGAAGTGGATGACGGAGAGCTGATGGAGGCTCA
>JAFOCY010000097.1 GCA_017380995.1 Oscillibacter sp.
ATGACCGCCACGACGGCGCGGAGGAATATACCGTCTCTCCCTCCCGGACCCACTACGCCTACCACGACGAGCTCCCCCTCTACATGGAGGATCTGTTGGAGGTGGACGGCACGGCCTACTCCAACCGTCTTTATGAAAGCGGCTCCTTCCTGCTGACGGAAACTCAGGTCAACATCCACCGCCGCTTCGACCGCGAAGATGAAGAAAATATTCCTCGTTCTCTCGAATATACCCTCTGGTGCTCCCCCTTCCCCGCCATTTTGGACCTGGCGGTGGAGGACCGTCTGGAGTGGTACAGCGGACGCATCGCCCTGGAGCAGCACTATGTCCCCCTCGCCCCCGCCTTTGGGGCTGAAGCCATATGGCAGCTCTACGACGGCGAAAACGCCCGGGACCAGTATCTCCTGCGTTTTGAACGCTGTGTCATTGAGATCGACTTTGACTTCCCTCCCACTGACGAGCAGATGGCCGCCGCCATGGAAAAGCTCCTGGAGGCTTGAGAAAGGAGACTCTTATGAAGTACCGCTGCGAATATCCCCTCTACGCCTTCTATGACCACACCGGTATGGCACGGCACCTGGAAAAAATGGCGCAAAAGGGCTGGATGCTGGAAAAGATCCACACCAACAGCCTCTGGCGTTACCGCCGGATCAAACCTCAAACCCTCCACTTTGCTGTGACCTATTTCCCCCACGCCTCGGACTTTGACGCCGCCCCCGGAGACGGCCAGCAGGAATTTTACGACCTGTGCGAAGCGGCGGGCTGGCAGTTTGTAGCCCAGACCTTCCAGATCCAGGTTTTCTGCAACGCCCAGGAAGACCCCGTCCCCCTGGACACAGACCCCAAGGTACAGGTAGAAAACATCCACGAGGCCATGTGCCGCAATTATATGTGGGGAAAGATCCTGAGCTTCGTAATCTCAGGTGGGATCCTCCTGGGGCTTCTCTCCCGTTTGGAGCACCATCCTCTAAAACTTCTGAGTACCTATCTCTCTATCTTCCTTTTTCTCATCTCCATCCTGCTGGCCCTGCACCAGGGCCTTGAATTGGCCGTTTATTACCGCTGGCACCGCAAAGCCCTGCGCCTCGCCCAGGAGGAGCACCGCTTTTTGAAAAGCCCTTCCCTTGTTGGATGGGGTCTCCTGTTTTACCCCGCCTATGGACTGGCAATGGTGCCGTTGTTCTTTGGCTCGGACCGGATCTATGCCTTTTTCATTCTCGCCTTTGCTGTCGCCACGCTTTTGTGCTACCGCCTGGCCTATGCCCTGCGGGACTTGATGAAGCGGCGGGGATTAAAGACCGGCTGGAACCGTGGGCTGACCTTCCTTGTTACCTTCCTCCTTGTGTTCGGACTCCAGCAGATCGACGATATCGGTCTTAACTGGGTGCTGGAACTGTCTCAGCCGAAAGTGGAGTACACCTACGAAGGAGAACCCTACACTGCCTACTGCTACGACCTGCCCCTGACCATTGGGGATCTGACCGGCGCGGACGATACCCGCTACTCCAACTACCTGAACGGTCAAAGCACCTTCCTTGCCGGTACCCTCGCCGCTGACCAGCACCTCCGCAGGGACGCCCCGCTGGAAAGCCCACAGAAGATGTTCTATCTTCTCCACCGTTCTTCCATCCCCTTCGTCCTGGCCGATGAACTGCGGTGGTACCTGGACATCAAGCTCCCTGCCGTCTTCTCTGATCTTCCCGAGGCGGAGGAAGCCATTGATCCCGCGCCCTTCGGGGCGGAGGAGGCCTGGTACCGCTATCATAACGGCTATGAGCAGTACCTCCTGCGCTTCGAGGACCGCATCCTCCAGCTTGGCTATTCCTGGGAACCTACGGAGGACCAGCTCAAGACCTCTGTTGAGACTCTTCTGGCCCTGAAATGAAAGGAGTATTGATGAAAAAGAGTGAATATTCCCTCTATGCGGTCTATGACCACAGCGGCATTTCCTGCCACCTGGAACGCCAAGCAGAAAAAGGCTGGATGCTGGAGCGGACGGGCTTTTTCTGGACCTACCGGGCCTGCGCGCCGCAAAAGCTCCGCTTTGCCGTGACCTACGTAAAGGACGAATACGACAACCAGGACCGCTTCGCTGACCTCTGCGCCGCCGCAGGCTGGGAGGAAACCGCCCGAAAGGGGGCTATGATGGTCTTTCACACGGCGCAAAGCGATCCCGTCCCCCTGGAAACGGACCCCTTGGTACAAGTGGAAAACATCCACCGCTGTATGCGGTCCAACCTTGTCTGGAATGCCGTATGGCTGCTGCATATCCTCTGTCGGTACCTTCCCCGGGTCCTGCGCGCCTTTTCCGACCAGACCTTTGGCGGAGCCGTTGCCGTTTTCACGCTATTGATAGCGGCCCTCCTGATCTCCATTCCCCTTTTGCACCTGGTCCTCTACTTCAGCTGGTATCTTCGGGCCCAGACCGCGGCCCGGCAGGAGGATCGGTTCCTCCCCACCTACAGTCTCCGGGGCTGGAAGGCCTTTCAGCTTTTCTTCCTGGCGCTGTACATTGTCCTCTTCGCTTCTTCGACCAGCTACCTCTTCGCCATCGCCGCGACGCTGGTCATTGCCATTCTTTTCACGGCGCTGAAAAGCCGTGTTACGGAGCGGATGCGCAGGCGGGGCGTAGGCGAAGGGCGCTGGAAGATCTTCCACTGTGTCACGACCCTCTTTCCCATCCTGCTGGTAACCGGTGTTTTCTCCCTGGTGGCTTATAACAACTATCAGTTCCAGGAGAAATGGGGCATCAACGACTTTCAGCGGAAGATCGAGGGCAAGGAGCTTCCGCTGACCATCAGCGAGATCACCTCCTGGCCGGACGAGGATTACCTGACCCAGGCCTCCAGAAAAAACGTAGGCGCCAAAACCACCTATTCCTATATTCAAAAGGCCAAGTTCTGGGTAAAATTGGAGGAAGGGCAACCCAGTTCCCTTTCCTACGCCATCACCCAGGGCTCTGCGAATACGATCGAAAAACACATGGAAACTGTCCTCTCCGATGGCTCCTGGACGGCTGTGGAGGGTGACTGGGGAGGCACTGACAGCTACCACGCCGTCTCCGGAAACCATCACCTGTATCTATCCAGCTTTGGGACTCGCGCCATCCGGGCAGAGTTCAGTTGGAAACCTACAGAAGAAGAATTGAGCGCCGCCTTTGAGGAATTACTGAATGACTAACAGAAAAAGGAGAGGCAATGCCTCTCCTTTTTGCGTTCTATTTATTTCACCTTCAGGCCCTTGCGCTTGATCTCCAGGGTGAGCCGGTCTGCGATCATGGCGATAAATTCAGAGTTGGTGGGCTTTCCCTTGGCGCCGTTGACCGTGTAGCCAAAGTACTTCTGGAGAGTCTCCAGATCTCCGCGATCCCATGCCACCTCGATGGCATGGCGGATGGCCCGCTCCACCCGGGACGGCGTGGTGGTAAAACGCTCCGCCACCGCCGGATAGAGTACCTTCGTCACAGCGTTGATGATCTCCATATCCTTTACTGTCAGTACGATGGCGTACCGGAGGTACTGGTAGCCCTTAATATGGGCAGGTACACCCACTTCATGGATGATCTCGGTGACCATATCCTTTAAATCAAGATCCGGTTCGGCCTTGGGCTCTCCCCAGGAAAAGAGATTGTGCAGCCGATCCCGCATGGCTTCCGCCGTAAAGGGCTTTGGCAGGAAGAAACTTGCGCCCAATTCTGCCGCGCGGCTGAGGGTCTGGTCGGTATAAAAGGCGGAATACAGCACAGTCTTCGTCTCCAACTCCGCTTCCCGCAGCTTTTCCAAAACGGCAAGGCCGTCCATCCCCGGCAGTACCAGGTCCAAAACGGCCACATCCGGCCGGAGTGCTTCAAGCAGCTGGAGTGCCTCGATCCCATCCCCTACAGAACCCACAACTGTGAATCCTTCATCTTTTTCTATGGACTCCCGCAGCATAGTGCGGAATTCCTCGTTGGCGTCAGCCAACAGTACCGTTTTTCTGATGTCCATATGAAATCTTTTCCCTTTCGCGTATTACGATCTGCGGCAGCACTTCGCATCTGCGTTTTCTATAAAGTAGCATATTGCGGCAGGATTTTCAAGTCAGCTCTGGAAAATATTCCCAAAAAGTTTCGACAAGTTTCATGGGACACTCACACTTTTCATCCCCCTGAAACTGTGATATGATGGTAAAAAATCACGATGGAGGACAAATCATGGAACTGATTCGCGCCATTGAAAAATACCGGCCCTGGAATCAGCAGGAACAGCAGGATCAAGCCGAGCTGCTGCGGCGGCTGAAAAGCGGTGAACCTTTGCTTGGCCGGGAGAACTGCTCCGCCCATTTCACGGCCTCAGCCTGGGTGGTAAGCCCCCAACGGGACCAGGTACTGATGGCCTATCATAACCTCTATGACTCCTGGGCATGGCTTGGAGGCCACGCCGATGGAGAGGCGGACCTTCTTTCAGTTGCCATGCGGGAGGTCCGGGAGGAAAGCGGCCTTGTGGGCGTACGGCCGGTATTGGAGGACATTTTCTCTTTGGAGATCCTCTCTGTCAGTGGCCATGAAAAGCGGGGAGAATATGTTCCCTCCCACCTTCATTTCAATGTCACGTATCTTCTGGAGGCGGACCCCAAGGCTCCCGTGCGCTGCAAGGCGGACGAGAACAAGGGTGTCGCCTGGTTCAGTCTGGATCAGGCTGTCGCCGCCTCCCGGGAGCCTTGGTTCCAGGAACGAGTGTATCAGAAGCTGAATGCGAAACTTGTCAAATTTTGTCGAATGGCGGAAGATTAAAAAAATTCCGGGCTGGCATTCCTGCCGGCCCGGATTCTTTTTGTGGAATATAAGCGGTATTTTTGTCAATATATTGCGCAATCAAAAGGTTTTTGCCATGTCCAGCAGCTTTTCGTAGTACCGCTGCATCGTGGGCACCGCAATGCCCTTCTGCCCCGCCATGCGCACAAGGTCCCCGCTGAAGACCTCCATTTCTCCCACCCGGCGGGCATCAAAATCCCGGCTCAGGGAGCTGGTGGAGCGGTCTACTGTCTTATCCAGACGGTGCATCTCCTTTTCCACCATATTCTCTCCAAAGGCGGCGCCGTAGGCCCGGCCCACGGCGCCCGCCTCAGCAAGAATCGCGTTGAAGTCCGTGCGGAGGGGCTCTTCCTTCAGATGCCCGGCGTCGGTGGCCTGGGCTGCGGTCATGGTGTTGTAGGCGCAGTTGAATACATATTTACTCCACATGGCCGTCTGAATATCCCCGGTCAGGCGGCAGTCGATCCCTGCATCCACAAGAAGTCTGCAAAGTTCCTTGGCTCCGTCCACCGTCTCGTCCAGGAACAAGTGAGTAAACTTACCGGTTTGGGTGATGGCGTAATCTGTCCCGGCACTGGAAACCGTGTAGATGACACTGCCGGCCACCTTCCCCTGGGGAAGGCTTTTTTTCAAAGTCTCTACTGCGGTAACGCCGTTCATCACCGGTACAACTACGGTATGCGCATCCACGATCGGGCGGATCTGCTCGATGACCTTGGGCAGGGCGTCATTTTTCACACAAACCAGCACATAATCCTGGACCGGAAGCTCTGCCGCCGTCTCTACCACGGTCTCAGGCTGCACGGTGAAGGTGCCGTAGAGGTCACTGCAAAGGGTCAGGCCGTTGGTTCGAAGATGCTCCCCCCGTGCTCCCCGGGCCACCAGGCTTACCGAAGCGGAATATTTGCGCAGCAGCGGCCCGGCCAGCACACCGCCAACACCGCCAACACCCACGATAGTCATACGAAAATCCATCGGATCATCCTCCTGTTGTTCTCTTTTTTCTATCATATCAAAACCGCAGCGGAAAGAAAAGAAAAAATTCCCGGCACAGTTGTGCCGGGAATTTGAATGTGATGCTTAGCCCTTCACACCGCCGGCGGTAAGGCCGCTGGTGAGGTGCTTCTCGATGCACATGAACATGATGACCACGGGCAGAATGGCAAAAATGGAGGCGGCGAAGAGATACTGCCACTCGATCATATTATAGCCGTTGAAGATATTGATACCAACAGTCAGGGGCTTGATGGTCTCCGTAGAGATGAGGCACAATGCCACGGTATACTCGTTCCAGGCGTTGATGAAGATGAAGATCAGCGTAGTAACGATACCGGG
>JAFOCY010000098.1 GCA_017380995.1 Oscillibacter sp.
CAGACAGCCGGGATATCTGCGCAACGCAGTATCTGTTGCCCTTGACCCTGCAGGAGCTGGTGCCTCCCTATATCATCAGCCCGGAGCATCCGGCCTATCAAGAGGCTATGGCGCTGTACCTGGAGATCTCCCTGGCCTGGCGGACCCGGAAACCGGGCTTTGAGCTTCTGATCCGCGCCAAGCTCCTGGAGCTGATTGCCGTCATCCTCCCCCACTGCCGGGAAAGCGCCCAGCTCTCCCGGCTCAACGCAGAGCACAGCCAGAAGATCAAAACTGCTCTTGAATACATTGCCGCCCACTATGCCGAAGAGATCGCCATTGCGGATGTAGCCGCCGCCTGCTATTTCAGTGAATACCACTTCATGCGCTTTTTCAAGCGCTGTACCGGCGTCTCCTGCGGGGAGCATATCAAGCAGCTTCGCCTGGAAAAAGCGGCGGAACGCTTTTCCGCGGGAGAGACGGATATTCTGGAAGTTGCCCTCTCCGTGGGCTTCCACAACCTCTCCTATTTCTACCGGGCCTTCCGGAAAAAGTACAGCATGACGCCAAAGGAATTTATCCACCGGCAAGCAAGATAAAAAGGACGTCCGAATGGACGTCCTTTTTCATGGTCAATAACAGGATACGGTTCCATCGCACCGTGGCTCCGCAGCGCCGTAGAGAACGCCGGTGACGCTGTCCCGGAGAATGATCTCTCCCCGGCCCATGGTGATGGGGTCCCGGATGACCTGGACCTCATGGCCCCATGCACAGAGCTGCTCCACGATCTGAGGCGGCACGCCCTCCTCTACCTGGATGGTCTTTCCGCCCACCCACTGCCATCTGGGGGCATCCAGCGCCTCCTGGGGATTCATCCGGTAATCCAGGAGATTCACCAGTACCTGGAGGTGTCCCTGGGGCTGCATGAAGCCTCCCATGACGCCAAAGGGGCCAAGGGCCTGTCCATCCTTGGTCAAAAAGCCGGGAATGATGGTGTGGTAAGACCGTTTTCCAGGGGCCAGGCAGTTGGGGCTTGCCTCATCCAGATAGAAGTTGGCTCCCCGGTTCTGAAGCTCCACGCCGGTCTCCGGTTCCACCACCCAGGAACCAAACTCCTTATAGTGGCTCTGGATGAAGGAAACCATATTCCCCTCACCGTCCGCGGCGCAGAGGTACACCGTATCGCCGCAGTTGGGATCCCCGGGGATGGGGTCGCAAGCCCTGTCCGGTCGGATCAGGCTGCGGCGGGCCGCCGCATAGCCGTCACTTAAAAGCCGCTTTACCTCCACCCTCATGGAGGCAGGGTCCGCCACAAAGGCCTTGGCGTCGGTGAAGGCCAGCTTCATGCTCTCGATCATGGCGTGGTAAGTTTGCGCGGACTCCTTCTCCTCCCCCAGAGGAAGGTCCTTCAGGATGTTCAGGGCCATGAGGGCCGTGATGCCGTGGCCGTTAGGGGGCATCTCATGGACGGTGACGCCCCGGTACTCCGTGGAGATGGGCTCCACCCATTCCGGAGAATAGGCTGCCAGGTCCTCGTAGCGGAGAATGCCTCCGGTCCTGCGGGAAAATCCATCCAATTTCCTTGCAGTTTCACCTGTGTAAAGGTCTTTTCCGTTACTCTCTCCAATCCGTTCCAGGGTCTTTGCCAGCGCTTCACAGCGCCAGATCTCTCCGGCTTTGGGGGCGTGGCCCTCCGGGGCGAAGATGGAAAACCATCCCCTGAACTCCTCCGGGCAGGTATCCGGTCCGCCGTAGGCGGCGGTGATCTGCTGATAGATCTCCTCCCAAAGCTGAGCGGTGGTAACGGAAACGGGATAGCCCTCCCGGGCATAGCGAACGGCTGGTGAGAGCACCTCGGAAAGGCTCAGCTTGCCAAAACGGCCCACCACCTCCGCCCAGGCAGCGGTGGCGCCGGGGACCATGACGGGGAGCCAGCCCCGGTCAGGAATAGCGGTATATCCCATGCCCCGAAGCTTCTCCGCAGAGATCCCCATAGGGGCACGGCCGCTGCCATTCAAGCCATAGAGCTTGCCCTCCATCCAGATCAGAGCGAAGTTATCGCCGCCAAGGCTGTTGGAAGTGGGCTCCAATACCGTCAATGCCGCTGCCATAGCAACAGCTGCGTCCACCGCGTTGCCGCCTTTTTTCATGATCTCTGTGCCCACATGAGCTGCCAGTGGGACGGAGGTAGCCGTCATGCCGTTTTTCGCGAAGGTGACAGACCGCCGGGAGGGATACCGGTAAGTTCCAAGATCCATAATGCCGCTCCTTTCCCCAAAAAGGGGTCTTTTTCTGACATCATCATACCAATTTCACGGACCCATGTAAAGAGAAAGACCGCCTGCGGCGGTCTTTTCAAATCATGCGGATTTGGAACTGGTACCCAGGACGTCGGAAATTTCGGTGACGGTCACAAAGGCATAGGGATCGATCTCATGGATGATGGTTTTTAGCTTGGGGAGCTGGAAGCGGTTGACCACAAAGTAGATGGCGCATTTACGGGCGCCGGAATAGTATCCCTTCACTTCGATCTGCGTAATACCCCGGCCAAACTCATCGGAGATGGCCCGGCAGATCTCGTCCTCCTTTGTGGTGATGATCATGAGAGACTTGGCCTTATCCAGACCTTCCACGATAAAGTCCACTGCCTTGATGGCCACCGTATAGGTGATAATGGAATACAGAGGCAGCGTCCAGCTGGAAAAGGCGATGCCGATGATAATGTACAAAATCACGTTATAGATCATCACGAAGGTACCTACAGTGATGCCGATGCGCTTTGCAAAGATCACCGCCAGAACCTCGATGCCGTCGATAGCGCCGCCAAAGCGGATGGTCAAACCGCTGCCTGTGCCGGAGATCAAGCCGCCGAACACTGCGCAAAGGAGCAAGTCCGTTCCCGCGAAAGGGGAGGCCGCGGCAACATCAATGGGTAAAAGGTCCGTAATGACAAACGAAGCCATGGAATAAACGAATACTGCCCAGACAGAATACACCGTAAAAAGGATCCCCTGCTTTTTCATGCCAAAGAGAAACAGCGGCACGTTCAGCAGAATGAGGAACAA
>JAFOCY010000099.1 GCA_017380995.1 Oscillibacter sp.
CGGCTCCTTCGGGGGCGGAGGTGGCCGCGGAGGCTTTGGCGGCGGTGGCCGCAGATAATGGCATGAAAAAAGGACCTGTCCAACCGGACAGGTCCTTTTGATTAAACAGAGAGGGAATCCGCCAGCACCAGGCCGGGGTTGTGCTTGGTGAGGAAGCCCACAGACCACTCGCCGTCCAGGGCGATGAGCAGGCGGCCCCGGAAGTCCTCCAGCAGGGCGGCACCGGTGCAAAGCACCAGTTCGTCGGGATGGCAGGGGCACTCCTCGATCAGACGCAGGTGGTCATAGGGGAGGCCGGTCATATACAGGTCCACGCCGTACTCGTTCTTCATGCGGTACTGGAAGACCTCAAACTGCAGCGTACCCACAACGCCCACGATGACCTCCTCCAGACCGGCGCCGGGGATCTTGAAGATCTGGATGGCGCCCTCCTGGGCGATCTGCTCCGTGCCCTTGATGAACTGCTTGCGCTTCATGGTGTCCTTGGGGGAGACGCGCATAAAGTGCTCGGGCTCAAAGGTGGGGATGCCGGAATACTTGAATTTCTTGCCGGGGACGGAGATGGTGTCGCCGATGGCGAAGAGGCCGGGGTCGAACACGCCGATGATGTCGCCGGCGTAGGCCTCGTCCACGATCTCGCGCTCCGCCGCCATCATCTGCTGGGGCTGAGAGAGGCGCAGCTTCTTGCCGGACTGGATGTGGAGATACTCGGTGTCCCGCTGGAACTTACCGGAGCAAATGCGCATGAAGGCCAGGCGGTCCCGGTGGGCCTTATTCATGTTGGCCTGGATCTTGAAGACAAAGGCGGAGAAATTCTCGCCGAAGACGTCGATCTCGCCGCAGTCGGCGGTGCGGGGCAGGGGGGCGGTGGTCATGCGGAGGAACTCCTCCAGGAAGGGCTCCACGCCGAAGTTGGTGAGGGCAGAGCCGAAGAACACGGGGGAGAGCTTGCCGGAGCGGACGGCCTCCATATCGAAGTCCCGGCCTGCGCCCAGAAGCTCCACTTCTTCCTTCAGCTGCTCCCACTTGGCCTGGCCGATCATCTCGCCCACGGCGGGGTCATCCAGCTCCACCTCGGTGGTGGCGGCCTTGTTGCCCTTGCCCTGGGAGCCGAAGAAGATGATGCGCTTCTTCTCCCGGTCATACACGCCCTGGAACTCCTTGCCGGAGCCGATGGGCCAGTTCATGGCGTAGGTGTCGATGCCAAGCTCCCGCTCCACTTCCTCGCAAAGCTCCAGGGGGTCCCGGCTCTCGCGGTCCATCTTGTTGATGAAGGTGAAGATGGGGATGTTGCGCAGGGCGCAGACCTTGAAGAGCTTGCGGGTCTGGGGCTCCACGCCCTTGGCGCAGTCGATGACCATGACGGCGCTGTCGGCGGCCATGAGGGTGCGGTAGGTGTCCTCAGAGAAGTCCTGGTGGCCCGGGGTATCCAGAATGTTGATGCAAAAGCCGTCGTGCTGGAACTGCATGACGGAGGAGGTGACGGAGATGCCGCGCTGCTTTTCGATCTCCATCCAGTCGGAGGTGGCGGCACGGGCGCGCTTGCCCTTGACCTCGCCGGCCTGGGCGATGGCTCCGCCGTAGAGTAGGAATTTTTCGGTCAGAGTGGTCTTACCGGCGTCGGGGTGGGAGATGATGGCGAATGTCCGGCGGCGGGAGATCTCTTCTTTTAAAGTGGACATGGAGAAGCCTCCTTGATGAATTTATCTTGAACCTTTTAAACTTACCATAGTTTTTGCCCATTTGCAAGCCATGGAGGGCGGATTTGCCCTGTTTTTTGCAAAAAAGACGATTTTTCAGCCGGGAATCCATGGGAACCGCTTTACAATTCCAAACCGGGAATGTATAATAAGATGATTTAATATGCGACAAAGAGGACGAATACTATGGAAGAATTTACCCAAGGCGTACAGTTTGATACGCTGCATTTATCAGATGAAGTGATGCGGGCCCTGGCGGAGCGCCAGATCCTGCTCTCCACCCCCGTTCAGGCCGGGGCCATCCCTCCCATGCTGGAGTGGAAGGATATCACCGCCAAGGCTCCCACCGGCACCGGCAAGACCTTTGCCTACGGCATCCCCATCGTGGAGCACATCGACCCCGAAGAGGAAAGCGTCCAGGCCGTCATTTTGGCCCCCACCCGGGAGCTTGCCATCCAGATCACCGATGAGATCCGCTTTTTGACCACCTACAAGCCCGGCATCCGCTGCGTGTGCCTCTACGGCGGCCAGCCCATCGGCCGGCAGATCGACTCCCTGAAGAAAAAGCCCCAGATCGTGGTGGCTACCCCGGGACGGCTCTCAGACCATATGAAGCGCCGCACCGTCCGGGTGGAGACCGCCCAGACCGTGGTGCTGGACGAGGCGGACCGGATGCTGGACATGGGCTTTATCCACGATGTGACCCGGCTGCTGGACAAGATGAACAAGCGCCGCAACCTGGGCCTTTTCTCCGCCACCATCTCCCGCGAGGTCATGGACATCGCCTGGGTCTACCAGCGGGACGCCGTGGAGATCACCGTCCGGGAGGACGAGCAGAACAAGCCCGATATCAAGCAGTTCCGCATGGAAGTCAGCCAGAACGACAAGGCCAATGTCATCGCCCGCATCCTGGAGCTGACGGGCTTTGACCGCTGCATGGTCTTTTGCAACACCAAGGGAGCCACGGAGCGCATCACCAAGTTCCTCCAGCTGGAGGGCATCGAGGCCGAGTGCATCCACGGCGACATTCCCCAGAAGCGCCGGGAGCAGGTGATGGACCGCTTCCGCCAGGGCAAGCTCCGGGTCTTCGTCTCCACCGACGTTGCCGCCCGCGGCATCGACGTGGACGATGTGGACATCGTCTTCAACTGTGACGTGCCCGACGAGAACCAGGACTATGTCCACCGCATCGGCCGTACCGGCAGAGCCCGCCGCCAGGGCGTGGCCGTGAGCCTCATTGCGGACTATCCCGCCAAAATGCGCATCGATGATATCGCCTCCAAGACCCGCAACCAGATCGTACCTGTCAAGTTTGACGCCGACGGCAACCTGGCCGTGATCGAGTGATGCTTATGAAGCTTGCAAAACGCCTTTGGGCGCTGTGCCTGGCCTTGACAGTCACCTGCCTTGCCGGCTGCGGCAAGACCCAGGAGGGGTTTACCCTCTCCGTTTCCCTGGGAGACGGCTATGAGACCCTGGACCCCATCTACGCCGAGACGGCCGTGGAGCGCAGCATCATCGCCCACCTCTATGAAAACCTGATGAAGCTCAGTGTGGATGCCCAGGGGAATACCACCGCCGTCTACGGCCTTGCCAAGAACGTAGAGCAGCAGACCAATGTGGACGGTACGGTGACCTACACCTTCCGCCTGCGCAGCGCCAAGTGGTCGGACGGCCAGGCCGTCACCGCCGATGACGTGGTCTATGCCTGGCAGCGCTTGGCCTGCCCGGTGAACGACTCTCCCTACGCAGAGCTGATGAGCGTGGTGTGCGGATATGAAGCGGTGCGTCAGACCGGCGATGTGACCCTTCTCCAGGTCACCGCCAAGAACGATACCACCCTGGTGGTGAACCTCACCGGCGACCATACCTGGTTCCTGGAGGATGTTTGCACCGACCCTGCCGCCGTGCCTGTGCGCCGGGGCATCGTCCCCACCCAGCCCCATGCTGTGGAGGAGGCGGTGGAGGCCGCCGGTGACGGCCCTGCCTGGTGGGAGGATGTGAAGTCCCTGGTGGTCAGCGGCCCCTACATCCCGGAGAGCGAAGGCACCGAGTACCTGCGCCTGGTGGGGAACGACCACTATTATGACCACGGCAAGACCCCCGGCCCTGACGGCGTCACCTTCCGCTTTGCGGACAGCGCCCAGGAGGGCGTTACGCTCTATGAAAAGGGGGAAGTGGACGCGGTGTGGCCTGTGGAGCTCACGGAGGCCAACGCCATTCCCACCCTTTCCACCTATGCCCTGATCTTCAACTGCACCGCCTTCCCCTTCCAGGACCGGGCCCTGCGCCAGGCCACGGTGAAGGCCATTGACCGCAACGCCGCTGCCGCCCTTGCCGGCGGCGAGGCTGCCGGAGCTTTGGTCCCCTACGGTGTGCCGGACAGCGAGGCGGAGGACTTCCGCTCCTGCGCCGGAGCGCTGGTGGATAACACCCCCGAGCTTTATGCCGAGAATTGCGCCCAGGCCATGGAGATTCTCCAGAATGCCGGCTATCAAAGCGGCGCGGACCTGGGAGAGCTGCAGTACCTCTATTTGAAGGAGGGGACCAACAGCCTTGTGGCAGAGGAGGTCTCCCGCCAGCTTTCCAGCATGCTGAAGATGAAGGTAAACCCCGTTGGCATGACGGAGGAGGAGTTTTTCACCGCGGTGGAGAGCGGGGAATTCTCCATGGTGGGTCTGGAGCTTACCTCTTTTTACAACGACCCTGAGGGCTTCCTTATGGATTGGACCTCCCACGCCGCAAAGAACGTGGCGGGCTACGAGAATACCGCCTATGATACCCTCATGTCCATCATCGCCACTGCCCCGGACGGCACTGCCCGCCTGGGCTGCCTCCATGACGCGGAGGAGCTTTTGATGGATGACGCGCCCCTGACCCCCCTGTATACTACTTATACCGCCTGGGATATCCGGGATACCCTCACCGGAGCCTTCCGGGATGAGCGGGGCTGGTTTGGCTTTATGAACACCATCCGGCGCACTGTCTGATAGAAACATAGACCTCCTCATAGGCAGCACTTCACAGAACAAAAAAAGCGGACGGCTCAGCCGTCCGCTTTTTTGCGGTCAAAATAAACTTCACGGGTAATGGCCATCTCCATACACAGCCAGTCCCGGCCGAAGAAGGTGTGGGTGACCCAGTCCTCCTTCGGTAGAGGAGCAAAGCCCGCGGCACGGTAGCAGCGGACGGCCCGCTCATTTTCCGCCAGAACGCCAAGACTCACAGTCTCCGCGTCCATCAGCTCAAAGCACATTTTCAGCGCCAGACGCACAAACTCCCGTCCGATGCCCTGCCCCCGGCGGGTGTGGTCGGTGATCACGTTGACCAGCCGGATGGTGCGGGGGGCGGTATAGCGCAGAGTGACGGCCCCGGCAAGACCCTGCTCGTCCCAGCCCACCATGGGGAAGTTGACCAGGTCGGTTCGGTAACCCTCGTAAACGGCGGCCAGCTCCCCGGCGGGGAAGGGAAAGACGGGGTGGCGGGGACCGGACCAGATGCGCAGGGTCTGCTCGCTGTCGATCCAGGAATGGATCGTTGTGAGATCGGGATCACGGTAGGGCCGGAGATACATCATGGTCATGCTCCTTTGCGTAGGCCAAAAATTCTTCCGTCCTGGACCAGTATTTGACGCCCCAGTGCTCAAAATCCCACTGCTCCATGTAGTCGTTGCACTCATAGTCCACGTAGACGAGCGTTCCGTCCCTGGGGATGAAGTTGGTGGGGAAGTAGTCGATATTCAGCCCCGCGGCATAAAGGGTACGGCACAAAGCCCGCATTTGCTCCGTATACCGGGGGTTCATCCGGTCCCGGAGCACCAGATGGTAGATGGTGTCTCCTTCGATATATTCCTTCAAAAGCCGCTCCTGGGCGTGGTCCACGGCGTAGAGCTCCGGCAGGGGGACGCCCACGGCGCAAAGCCGCTCATAGTCCCGCAGCTCGGAGGAGAGCTTATCGCCAAACTGGTAGTAGTCGCAGGGCTCGTGGTGGATCTGCTTAAGGGTGCAGCGCCGCCCTTCCGGGGCGGTTACAAGGTAGGAGTAGCCCCCCTTTCCCTTGCCCAGAAGCCGCTCTACGTGGTAGGGGATCCCGTTGACGGTCAAAAATTCCGGGTGGTCCATAAAAAGCCTCCTTTTTTGGTAGAAAGAAAGCCACCCAAACGGGTGGCTTTCTGAAAAACTCGAAGCGAAAATCAGCGCTTGGAGTTTTTACGCAACCGTTTGAAAGTGTTTTATATCACGAATAACGTTCATATCGTGTGATATTGTGAGTGTGTAATCGTATATCGTTTTATAAAATTGATAGGTTTTCACGGAATGTTGCACCAAGTTTGCACCAAGATTCACACCCACATTTTTCGACAAATTGGAATTGGGCATGGCATTAATCACAATCAGCAATACGAACACCTTGCATTTTCGAAGCGTATTTCAATTCGTACACCGTATCTGTTTCGCCTGCCGTCGATATACTGATTAACTCTTTTTTTGCTTCCTCTACAGAAGCGTAAAACATATATGACTGTTATCTATTATATCATATTTCTCTTGGTTTGTCAATACCTAAATTGTAAATAATTTATGAACATGGCGCCCGGGCGAGAGGGAGAACATTAGTTCTCCCCTCTTCCCTGACCCTTGTAAGAGATAAC